>NZ_JANDBC010000002.1:0-300000 GCF_024320785.1 Gracilimonas sediminicola | reverse complement strand
CAGGATTACCGGATTCCCTTGATTTTCATAAATCCATTTTACCAATCTTAGGATATGAGTTGGTTACTTTTCCACTCATTATTTATTCGGAGACTGAAGTTTTATATCTGACAAAAGAAAAACCCCTTAGAATTCCCGAAAGATTTCTAAGGAGTTTTGAATACGAGGGGCTTTAAGCTTACTTCACCAGCACCATTTTCTTCGATAGCGAGTAGGCTTTACCAGAAGCGGATTCCACGTTAAGGACGTAGATATACATTCCCGAAGCATACCGGGAGGCATCCCAGTTCAGCTTGTAGTATCCCGGGCGTACGCCGTTTTCGTTGATCAGCGTTTCCACCTTTCGACCAAGGATGTCAAACACGGTGATACTTACCTTTGCCTGCTCAGCTAATTCGTAATGAATGGTTGTTGTTGGGTTGAACGGGTTCGGATAGTTTTGTGACATAGTGAAACTTTCCGGCAGTTCTTCTACAACTTTAACCGCTTTTCGGGCAATTTGCTGCTGAGCTGGTTTTCCTTTCGCTCTCAGGTCGGAGGCAATGATCAGTTCCGCATCCTGATCGTTAAGGGAGTGGAAGGTCAGGGTTGCAATTTCTCTTTCCTGAACCGGTGAAAGGGCTCCGAAGTTGGCCACGTTCAGCGTAATAATCCCGTTGACGCTATCCACATGGGAGAGGAATACATTGGCGCTGCTGCTGTGCATGTTGAACAATTCCTGATCGGTAATATCAGCAACGCTGAGCTTCTCCTCATCGTAATCGATCACCAATGAAAGCGCAGTCACGCTGTCGGGGTGGGAGAGGGCAAAGGCGTAGGTGACTTCACGCGGAGCATCAGGGTTACTGCTGTATTCCTGAGCCTGCTGTACTTTGGTATAGCTGATATGTTGCAGGGTGTCAGAAATGGACAGTGCGGATTTTTGCTGTGAAGCCGGCTGAATAGTATTGTCATTACCGACTGTAATCTCAGTTCCCGAATTTAGTGCTTGCTTAGCTCCGGAGCGCAGAGCAGAAGCCGCATCTCTTACAGAACCGTTATCCATTCCGGAAATCAGAGCAGCTATGTGCTGTGCTTTGGCAGCTTTGTTTCTGTCCTGAGTTAAGTTCCAGAATCGAATAAAAGCGACGATATCCTCGATGTTGAAGTCGTTATCAGTATTTAGACGGGCATTCGGGAAGGTTAAGCCACCACTGAAATCAAGCGGAGCAGTTTCAAATCCAAAGTCATTATCTCTCCAGCCATTGCTGAAGGAATTCAGGTCATCGAAATCAACCGCAAAGTCATTGTTAAAATCACCGATCATGGTGACGTAAAATTCAGAGGAGGAATAGGTGTCATCAGCTGATGTAAATTGTCCGTCTCCATCAACATCAACAAAATACTGACCGCCGCTGTTATCCTGCATGTTTTGTGATGAAATCCGGACAGTAAGAGTGTCCAGACTGTAGAAGTTGTTGTTATCCAGAATCAGGCTGTTACCTTCTGCGTTCAGAGCACCCGGAGTAATAGTCTGGCCATCGTCATTGATAAAGGTTACAGCACCGGAAAATACCGTTGAGAAGTTATTAAGTGTATTAATGTCGGTATCAAAAACGATTTCTATGCCATTATTTACATACAGTACATTTCCATTTGGGTTGAAATCGTTGACACTCAGAGGAGTAATCAGGAAGTTCTGGCTAACTCCCAATGTGCCACTGAACTGACCTCGAATGGCAATATCAAGGTTACCGTTTCCATCCATGTCGTAAGGATGGATGCTGACGGCTCCATTGAAATCGCTGGTAAGCACTATTGCTGAAGAGAAGGAGTTGCCTCCATTGTTTTGGAACCACATTCCCTGACCGTCGTCCGGTGAGGTTGCGAGTATATCCGTCAGTCCATCTCCGTTAAGATCACCAACCGAAACATCAACAGCCTGGGTAATACCGGTGCCTATTACCGACTTACTTCCGAAGGTGCCGTCTCCATTGTTGATAAACGCCCCAACCTCGCTATCTCCCGATGAAGCATAAACCACATCGAGATTGCCATCATTATCGAGATCGGCTGCTGTTACTTTTTCGGGATTGGTGATGTTGGACCCGATTACGGTTCGGGTAAATGAACCGTTTCCATTATTTTGATAATAAGCTACTTCATGGCCGCCATTCTCACCTGAAACGATATCGGTGAGGTTGTCACCGTTAAAGTCTCCGGCAAAAACAGAATTGATCAGATTGCTGTTATCAACCACTGAGTTCTCCGGGCCAAATGCGACTGCTGACTGGAAGCTTTGGTTTTCGTACCAGCTGATTTTACCATCTCCGGAAGAAGCAATGACAACATCGGTAAACCCGTCGTTGTTCATATCTGCAGGGAAAATATCAGAAATGCCGGTATGATTAACGGTAACTGTAGTTTCATCCAGGAATCCGGTAGTAGAAGTACTTCCTCCGTTATTTTTCAAAACTCTGAACTCATTGTTCACATTAGAAGTAAATACAAGATCCGGGAAATCACTTCCATATACATTCATCGTCCGGATTATTCCCGGAGATACCGATCCTGGATAATTCAAACTTAGTACGTTATTGAAAGGATTGTCACCATCAGAGAAAAGTAATGAAATTAGATTGTCTGCGGGTCGGGTGGCAATCAAATCTTCAAAACCATCTCCGTTAATATCAGCTGAAGCTATGTTACCTCTGCCTGAGAACCCACCTTGAGTTTCGAACAGACCAAAGGTTCCTTCACTTTCATTGAGGTAGAGATACTTCTGAGGATACGTGTATCCAATTCCATTGGTTGTTACCGAAACATTTACAAAACCGGATAAACCAGCAGGGGCTTCTACAACAATTGAGGCAGAGTCAGCGCTGATAACATTAGCGTTAGTACCGCTAAACTGCACCTGATTTTCAGAGGATACGTTAGAAAACCCAATACCTGATAAGGTAACCTGAGTTCCTTCAATACCGGAAGTAGGGTAAATTCCGGAAATCTGGGTAGATATAGCTTTGATGCTTACGGTATCTGAAGCGACACGGGTGTTACTTGAATCGATAGCAACTACTCGATAGTAATAGGTTACGCCGTTATTCAGGCCGGTATCTTCGTAGGTAGTTCCGGTTTGTGGTGTACCGAGCAGCGAGGTGAATCCATCAACATCAGGATTGGTACTGCGAACTACATCATAGCCCAGGAGATCTGTTTCAGTATTGGCATTCCAGCTTAATGAGGCCGAGCCAATATTTCCGGAAACCGTTACGCCGGTTGGAGGGGCAGGAGGGGTGTCCACATTTTTCAATAAGAGCAATTGATTAGCTGTGTAATCTCCAACAACTAAATCAAGTAAACCTGCTTCCGTTAAGTCTGCAGCAGCCACAGATCGCAATTCTCCGGCACCGGATAGCAGAGTATCGGCAGTATCAAAGCTGCCGGACCCGAGGTTTTTATACCAAACCAGGTAACCATTTAAGGTAGAAACGATGACGTCTTTGAGGTCATCACCGTTTAAGTCGGCAGCCGTAGCATTAAAAGGATCAGTCAGGTCGCTGGAAATAACACTTTGAGCTCCAAAGGTGCCGTTACCGGAACTGTTAGAGTACCAAGCCACTTTAGAATCGGTTTGTGAAATTGAAAGCACATCAATAAAACCGTCGTTATCCAGATCGGCAGTGATAACGTTTTGTGGATTATCAACTGAAGAGCTAATTACCGAAGCAGCAGCAAAGGTGCCGGCGTTGTTAACATACTGCACAATTTGATTTGAAGCTTCAATCGAGGCAACAAGGTCAAAATCCCCATCCCCATCAAAATCGGCGGCTTTTACATCATTAGCCAGAGGTGCATTGCCGTCTATCAATTGCTGAAGCACAAAAGTACCGGTGCCGTTATTCTCATAGTACGAGATATCGTCAGAAATGGTATGTACATGAATGATATCTGTATCCCCATCGAGGTTGACATCAAAAGCTATCACGTCCTGGGAGTTATAGTTAGAGATAACCGGGAAGGTCTCGATTACCGAGCCGTCAACGTTGCTGAAATTAAATGATCCATCATTTTGATACCAGGCAAGCACATTGTTATATGCCGCGGCGACATCTAAAATACCGTCCCCATCAAAATCAGCGTAGGTAAGGCTGCGAGCACGTGCGTCACCCGTTTCTCCCAAGGCCTCAGGAGCGGAAAAAGTCAGGCCACCGAGGTTTTCCAGGTACTCTACATTGTTAGATGAATTCTCATTGTACGAAGCGGTTAGGATATCGAGATCCTGGTCGTTATCCAGATTGGCAATCTTCACTTCAAGTATGCCCGACAGGGTAGCAAGGGTTGTAGGATCCTGGAAAAAGCCGCTTTCCCCCGGAGTATCTTCCAACACGGTGTACATATCCGGCGCATTAAGGAAAGTATTCCCGTCTATGACTACCGTAACCTGATATGTGCCCGGAGATACAGCCGGTATGGTGACGGAGATCTTAATTGAATCTGATGAGGTAATGGTGGCACTTTGTCCGCCAACCTGTACATCGAGAGAACTGTTGGTGAGGTTCGCTCCATAAATGGTGAGTGAACTTCCGGCGTCACCGGCAGTTGCAGACAGTGCATAAAGGCTCTTAATTTTGAATGGTACAACTACTTCATCACTTAACTGCGATAAGGCGCCTGTTACGGTATCGTAGGCTGCAGCACGGTAGTAATAGGTGGTATTCTCAACCGGGGTTGAATCCGTAAAGGTGGTATCACCAATTACCGATGTATTCAAACGTGTTGCAGCGGTTGAATCTGAGAATGAAGATGTTGATCGGTACACATTATATCCGCCGATATTTGGGGCCGGACTTGGACTCCAGTCAAGAGCAATGGATGAAGCTCCGGCAGTAGCCGTCATATTCAAAGGGCCCGGTGTTTCAATCGGAATGATATCACTGGAGAAACGGGGAGCGATTTGTGCTCCATTGAATGAACCCAGAATACCCACGAGGTCGAGGTAGGCAGGAGGAGTATCTCCAATTACTTCGGTTTGAGCCCAAAGTCGAATCGCAATGGTATTTCCACCGAATGTCTCTGCGGAGACGTTGGTGTTGGTTGCCGAAGCGTTGGAAGGCCACGTGCCGGGATCGGTAATCAGGTCATTAATTCTTACCAATCTTCCCTGAAGGTTTTGCAGATCTGTAGATGGATCACCGGCATTTACAAAATCATTGTACGTTATAGTTATCGGGTCAGGTAATGCGTTTCCACTGTTTAGAACAGAGATGTTATTATTTACATCGCCGACTACAATTTCACGAAGGCCGCTGAAGGTAGCGAGTTCGCCTTCCACTTCCACGCTATCCCCGGGGGCGATTCCGGAAACTGCTATATCATCGTTAAAGACAACAATCCCAAAGTCACCGTCCTGAACATAAAAAGCGGTATTATTGGCAGATGCCTGGAAGTTAGGTGAGGTTACCACTCCACGTACTCTGGCAAAAGAACTGTCGGTTAGGTTCTTGGCGGTTTCAATAGAAATAAATTCATTATCCGGAGTATAGTACCTGACATCACTATTGTTAATCGGGTATAAAGCATAACCGTCAGTTCCATTTGAAGAACTCTGGTAAATAATACCCGTGAATTCGAAATCATCGGGAATAAGCTGTCCGGCAATTTCAGTGGTGTAATCAGGGCCTACTGTCATGCGAATTGGACTTAGCTGACCGCTTTCAAAAATATCATAATCGGTTTCATTTACGAAGTTTTGTCCGGCTTCATTTACCGAGAGATTATTGACTGTAACCAGTACAGATTCATACTGTTCAAAGTCGGAAACCTGGGAAAGTACAATATCAACCGGTGCCGGAAGAGGATTTTCAGCTGAAATAACGTTAACGGAAGAAATGTTGATCAATTCCTTCATGGAATTCACTTCACCTACCGTACCGGTAATTTCTACCAGGTCACCAATTTGGACTCCTGCGTTGAAGAGGGGAGCATTGAAATCGGCCGTGGCATACAGATGTAATCCTGCACCATTCTGCTGAATCTTAAATACATTTTGATGTTTTCGGGTGATGATTCCCTGAACCCTTACGGTTTCTCCATTAGCTGTTTGCCGAGCTTCGGCTATGGTCGAGAGGTTAACCGGAGGCATCTCATTTTCGTACCAGGCAATTTTGTCGTCTAAGCTGGAAGCGGAAACCACATCCAAATCTCCGTCATTATCCATATCTGCTGCATCGATATATCGTGGTCCGTTAATGGTAGCAGAAGTGGCTATGTTTACGGTATCGGTGACCGAGCTTCCGTCTGTGATCAGAAGTGTAATTTCATCTCCACCTAATGATGAAAACAGAATGTCGTAAAAACCGTCACCATTGAAATCAAGCACTTCTATTTCATCCGGATAACCTGAGCTTTCATGCAGTACAGTAAGTGGTGGATTCGAGGATCCGGTGCCTTGGGTTACCGTAATGTTATTGGAAAAGGAGGTGCCAATATAACGGCGACCAAAAACAATGTCTTTAATGCCATCCTTGTTGAGGTCAACTGATTTCATATCCGAAATCAGGTCATTGGAATAATAATATCGGTTTTCAGCTCCGGTGTTGCTAAAGTTATTATTACCCTCGTTTATTAAAGCACGTATACCTTTTCCACTATCATATGCTATTAATGCATCCTGGTCACCATCTCCATCAAAGTCAGTGATATGAAAGTCAGAAATGTAAGTTGATGAGAAGGAACTGCTGTTGAAACTGAATATATCATTAGGTAGTTCAGCTGTGCCATCCCCGTTATTCTTATGCCACAATACTTTGGTGTAATAAGGGCTGAAGCCAGATGAAGCAGTGTAATAGAGACTAACAACCGGATCCTTTAATCCATCACCATCCATGTCAACCATGGTGAAATCTTTTAAAGTAGGTGTATAACCGCTTTGGGTAGGATAATCGTAGAGATCATATGGAGTGCTGAATAATCCGGATCCTGAATTGGGATACACTCGTACGGATCGGTTGGTTCCGTCTAAAGTAACAATATCATTATCGCCATCCTCGTCAACATCAGTGATTACAATATTGTAAACAAAAGTACCGCTTCCTATAGGAGTTCGGCTTCCGAAGCCGCCTGACTGATCATTTTCAAACCAATCCAGATTGTCGTTGGTATTAGACCATGTTACCACATCTTTGTAGCCATCTCCGTTAAGGTCACCAAACACAGAAATATAAGGTTGTTCCGGTTGGTTGTAGATAATATTTTGTCCGTCGAAATAAGCACCTTCGCTTTTAAGAACGGTAAATGCATTTGATACAGTTGTACTTCGGCTACCACTGTTAATAGTAAGATCAGCCGGACCTGCGGATGTCACTGGAATTTCGATTACAACTTTTTTCGCATAGGAAGCTTCTCCATCTGAACTAAGTACATTAGCTGAAACACCATTTACAGATATACTTAGTTCGGAAAGATCTTTGCTAAATGAATTACCGAATATTTCGACCTCTGCTCCGGGAGCAGCACCCAAAGGGATTACATCCGTGATTTTCAGGTCAGGAACGATATTTCTATAAAACTCCAGTGTACCATTAGAAGTAGGGCTTCCGATAATGTCTAAATCACCATCATTATCAAAATCTCTAATATCGGTTTTTCGTCGAAGACCGTCTGGGGTTCGGATAGGTTGTATTTCAGAATAATCAAAGGTACCTGTTTTTTCTATCCAGAACAGGTTGCTGCTATTACTTCCCAGGATATCCTCATCACCATCACCATCAAAATCGAAAACTTCCAGCTCATCAGTAATTCCATTGCCGGATTGAGAGCTGATCGCAATTTGTGACCCAAAGGTGCTGTTTCCGTTATTTATCAAATAGTACGTTGCGCTGGATGTTGCTGTGATGATATCAGGATATGCATCTTGATTAACGTAGGAGGTTGCTATCGTTCGATAGGAAGATGAACCCAGACTGGCTACAAGGGTAAATGAACCGGTTCCGTCATTTTCGAACCAGTTCAGGATACCATTTTGGCCGGTTACAATATCTAAATCTCCGTCTAAATCTAAATCTGATAGGGTAAAATCATAGATCAGGCTTGACCCAGTGATAATAGTTTGTTCTGTACCGAAGGTGCCATCCCCATTGCCGGCAAACCAGCTAAGTGCTCCACTTCCTAAATTACCGCCTAATAAATCTAAATTGCCATCTGAATTTACATCAGCGGCTTCCATATGATAGTTAAAGAAAGAAGTGGTAAATCCGGTTAGGTGGATTTTAGTTCCGAATGAACCATCGCCGTTACTCGGTAAAAATATGAGGGAATCGGTACCAAGACTTGTGAAATAGACAAGATCTTCAAGCCCATCTCCATTAAAATCTCCTGCTGTCTGTTCTACAATAGAAGTATTAGCAATAGAAGTACCATAGGTGAATGAACCGGTACCATCATTTATTAAAGGAATAAGTTCGTAAACGCCCCCCCCTAAACTATAATTTTCAAGCACGTCATAGTCACTGTCCCCGTCGAGATCCAGGCTAACTGAAATATTTGAACTGCTGTTTCCATTATCGAAGGATTCCGCAAATTCGAAATATGCAGGTTGCTCTTTTATGACCGTGAACTTACCTGAATACTCCGCTACATCTCCGTCTGTTTGGACAATCAGGTCATGAATACCGGTATTCATGGAGGGAACAGTAACAGTCAGTTTGGTGGATTGAGAGGACTCCACCGTAGCCTGAACGCCATCGATATAAACTGAACTGGAACTATTAAAACCGGAGCCATACACCTGAATGGAAGAACCCGGAGCGGCTGCCTCTTTAGAAACTTTAGTTACATAAGAAACAATTTCGGTACCGGTGTTTTCGTACCAGGCGATTTTGTTGTCGGTAAAACTTGCAGAGAGCGCATCCTGATCTCCGTCATTATCAAGGTCTACAGCAAGTATGCTACTAGGTAGATTGGCCTGAGTTGAAATAACTGTTTGGATATCAAATGAACCATCTCCATTGTTAGAATACCATGCAACCTTATTATCATTTAAAGAAGAAGAAACTATATCCTGATCTCCATCCCCATCCATATCGACAGCATATATATCGTTCGGACCATCAGCAAGTCCTGAGACAACATAAAATGCAACAAAATTGCCATTGCCATCATTTTCATACCAAAATATTTCATCATCAGAACCAGAAGCATTTATTACATCTTGATCTCCGTCTCCATCCATGTCTCCTGAGTACACACTCCTAATGTTGCCATCATTAGTTCCAATGACGATTTGGGAGGCGAAAGTTCCATCTCCATTATTAGGGTACCATGCAGTTTTACCATCATTTAGAGAGCCTGAAATTAAATCTTGATCGCCGTCCCCATCAATATCAGTAGCATTTAAGCTAATAATTCCATCAACTGAAGTTGAGATAATGGATTGAGTAGTAAATGTACCATCTCCATTATTTTGGTACCAAGCAATTTCATTATCAAAAATTGAAGTAGAGATTACATCCTGATCACCATCTGAATCGAGATCTGTGGCATAAACATTATTCGCTCCATCAGCGAGAGTAGAAATGACGATTTGGGGGGCGAAAGTTCCATCTCCATTATTCGGATACCATGCGATTTTGTCGTCAGCTTTAGAAGCAGAGAGTACGTCCTGATCTCCATCTCCATCTATATCTGAAACGAATACACCTTGAGGCCCATCAGCAAGAGTTGATATTATACTTTGAGCTGCAAAGGTCCCATCACCATTGTTGGGATACCATGCGATTGTGTCATCTGTTTCAGAAGCAGATACTACATCCAGATCCCCATCGCCATCCAGATCTGCTGCATATATATCTTGTGCTCCATCAGCAAGGGTAGAAATAATATTCTGGGCACCAAAACTGGCATCAACAGCATTCAATACTGAAAAACCACTTGCTAAAGTATCCCCGCCAAAGAAATTGGTAACGGCAAGGTCCTGAATGCCAACAGAGGTGTTAGGAACTTGAACGACAATTTTATTCTCGGTTTTGGAAAGTATGTTTGCTTCTGTATCTCCAAATCTAACAGTGTGTCCTGAACTGTTAAAAAATCCACTTCCATAAATGGATACTTCTGAAAAAGGAGCAGCGGCAGCAGGCTGTACGTTGGATATTCTGACCGGGGTAGCATCGAGGCCGGTAAGGGCGATATTATCCAGAAAAACAGCATCAATGCCATTGGGATCATCAACGGATTCATCTTTTGAGAACCAGAAATCAATATAATACTGACCGGCCGGGAGATCATAAACAGGGCTGTCTGTCCAGCTTGTATCACCGGAAGCTGAGTCAACCACCGTGTTGAAAATCTCAAGGTAGAAGTAATCAAAATTAGCTTCGGTGCTTGTACGGTATTTAAACTGAAGGGTGCCGCCGCCATCACCGATAACTACAAACATTCCCATGTTTGAATTTTGGGAACTGTCGATGGCGCCACTTTTCAAGCTATACCCTGCTTCAAAGGTATTGGCTGATTGTTCTAAGGCCCATGGAGTGGAGGTTTCACGCCCAAACATAGTACCGCCCGTAAAAGCAATGAAGTTTTTAGGCAGGGTGCCGTCAGAGAAGGTATATACAGTGTCAGTAGTTGGGAATACTTCGCTCTCAGCAACCAAATCTCTGTCAGGAGATTCCGGTACTACCGGACTATTTAAAAGTATGTCTGTATTGCCGGATAAAGTTGTTGCGGAAATCGTTTGTGGAACTGCTTCCTTATCCTGTGCAAAAGCAGTGGGAGAAGTGAGAGCACCAAAGGTGAAGATCCCAAATAATAGAAGGCCTTTTTTCATAATACAACGTGTTACTGCGCGGTTGATAAACGTAGAGTGAGTTAATTTTCTTGAATCCATATTTCTCCTGAGCTTATTGAATTACCTCTGCCTGATCGAACTGCAGAATGTCTATGTCAAAGCCCTGGGAGGACTTCAGCACAGAAGTGTTATGGATGGTTAAACTGGTATTTCCCTGGAAACTTCCGGTTGGTGTGAAGGTGATTTCACAAATGGCACCGCCTCCTGAGATAGAAGCATTGTTACCGGCTATGCCTGCTTCTATAGTTATAAAATTCGATGTGATCTCCGGCTGCACATACACAAGCGTATTACTGCCATCCGGATTTAAAAAGCTTCCGGTTTCCCCAAAAACCTGTACATTGGTAACGGTCAGGAGTGCCTCGCTATAGTTAAGCACCAATGAAAAAGCGGTCAGGTCATCACTTTCCTGGATTTCATCCAAATAAATTTCCGCGGTGTAGGTACCGTCATTGTTACTGCTGATTTGATAAGGGTTAAACAGGAAGCCGCGGCTTTGAATAGCGTTTACCGAAAATTGCCCGGTGAAGGTTGTGTCTTTTCGCTGGCAATTACTGTCATTGGGAATATATTCGGCAAAAATTTCATACGTATACTGCTCTCCGCCGAAAGTCTCATTTAATACAGGTATAGAAAAAGATGACTGACCAGAGGAAATCGCCTGCCAGTTTTGACTTGCAATACTTTCCCCGGGCGCTGCATATCTGTATTCAAAGTTATAGTCGAATTCGAGGGTGGTTCCCTGATCGTTCACTACGTCCCATTCCAGGGTTACGTCCCGCTGATTTACCTCGAAGGAGGTGTCAAAAGAATAGGCCGAATTTGTAAAACGTAAGTTTGGCAGTTTAAAATTATCACTACAGGGATCTTTATCATTAAACGCCCCACCATCTGGCGTTTCAGGCAGCTCACTAATTGAACTAATAATGGAATCGCAGGAAATCATTACTCCTGATATCAGGAGTAAGAGTAGGAGTGATTTATGCTTCTTAATAAAATTCATTAGTCTGTTTTCCATAGTCTTAAAAATTTACCCTCATGCTGATGCCGTTATTTCGGGCACTAAACTGAAGCTTGGCTTCTTCAAGTTTTTTCTTGTTTGACTTTTGGAGCAGTAAGTCCACAATTTCTATACCCTTCACAGCCACATAAGCTGTGATGCCCAGCTTCATCTGATCAAGAGCATCATTGGCAGTGGCATAATGACCGCGATAATCTGATCTGAGCTTAGCAAAGTCTGCAGTTGATCCTGCGCTGTTATATAAGTCCAATGCTGTTTGATATTTGTTGTATGCATTATTGTAATCCACATACGACTTAATACTATAGGCGAGCGCACCGCCACCGGCCAGGAAGTAGAGAAATCCCCTGCCTTTACCTAAATACCCATGACCCACACCGGGAATTACTGCACCCGGAAGAATAGATCGAAATACAGCCTTGCCTTTGCTGCGGGGTTGAAATTCATCTACAAAAGTAACTTCCTGGCTCAACGAGTTAACCTGAACCTCTTTTTCTACATCGTCAAAGCCATCTTTTTCAATCGTAATCTGGTACCTGCCAAACTGAAGGGAGGGGAGTTGAATAGGAGCCTCATCATAAGTTCGTGAGAATCCGGGACCCTTAAGCTCTATTTCAGCATCCGGGAATACACTGTTTATGGTGAGGGTGCCACGTCCCTGAATTTGATTTAAATCAATACTGATCTCTTCATCAGAATTTCGACGAATTTCAAATTCCCGGGTTTGAGTGTCAAAATTCAGCAGTTCCGCGGTTAGCTGATAGTTACCTACGGGTATGTTCCTGAATGTCTTTGAGCCCACCCATTCTTCCTGTACCTGTCCGTCTTTTCGGAGTGTAAATTCTGTATTCTCTTGTTGAGCAATAACGAACAGGTTACCTGTGATCTGCCCAAGTGTAATATTTTCAACCAGTGAATCACCCTGGGCTACATCAACTGTTCGCCGAACGGGGTCGAACCCGGAAGAACGCACTTCAAGGATATGGGCTCCGGGTACCAGCTCGATGTTTTCCCGCTGGCTTTGGGGCTGATCATCAATAAGTAAAGTAGCATTTTCGGGTGTGGTATTAACTGTGAGATACCCGATATAACGCTGGAGGTTGTAGTTAAGCTCTCTGTTTTCTCCGGTGAATTCGAGCTCATCCTCCACATTGGAGTACCCGGGGTAGGTAAGGCGGATCTTTAAATTTCCGGGATAGATGTTAACTCTGAGTGGTGTAACGCCTCGTGCTCCTGGCTCATCATTTAAATAAATGGAGGCGCCTTCGGGTGTTGAGTTAATTAAAACGGTGACCGGATTAATCTCGTCCATGGTATATCTGAAAGTGTTTACCCGATCTGCAGAAACAGAAATAGAGTCATCAATAAACTCGTGGCGGTCTTTACGAATCTGCACAAAGTGATCGCCGGTGGTAAGCTCGGTATCAAACACAGTGCCGGGTACTTCAAATTCTTCACCATCAATGAAAATCGTACTGTTCTCAGGAGTAATACTAAACTGAACAGGCTCCATCGTTGACTTCTGATCACCGGTTACCTGAATTTCCCAAACTTCTCCGGCTTCCAGGCTGATTCCCTCATCGTTTAAAACCAACTGAAAAGGAGGGTAGCCGTCTTTATAAATACTAACCACACGCTCATTGGTAGAGAGATATAAAAGATTGTATCCCGGTAACTGCTGTACCTTATGGATTCCGTTATTAGAACGGAATGTTAAACCTGTGAGGTCTGAAATAATGCGAAGCCCGGCCGTGAGGTTACCGTTTATATCACGGTTATCGTCCCTGTCGGCAATAATTTCGCTGGGTAGTCGCTTGGCTTCACCTACAATTCTAAGTGATGACATCTCTTCGTTGTCATCCTGAGCGTATAGATTATTTAGCGAGGCTGCCCCAAATAACAGAGATAAGATAATGGGTACAAATAACAGTTTAGATCTTTGTGTATGCACTTTTTTGATACTTCTTAAGATTAAAGTCACAGGTAAGCCTCTGGCATAGCAGTCCCCCGGAGCACCTTGCCAAAGACATTACAAACATTTATGAAAACAATAACTACATATATATGTAGTATTGATTAGATATAGCTTAGCCAACGCAAGCAGGTAAAACCATATCACAATACTTTTATAGATAGAGAAGAATTGATTAACAGAAATCCCCAAATTCCTGAAAATCTTAAATTGCCTAAAGCATCATTGCAATGCCCTTGGCTTCCCCTCCCCAAAAACGATTAAATCACCAGTAATTAAGTTAAAAATTCACGTTAAAATTACCTAATTCCACCAGAGCTGCTTCCGACCATTCCTTCGGTTGCCATGCCCGAACATAAATTTTAGGCTCTTCATCATTGAAGTCGATCAGCAGGAATAAATATCCTTCATCCGAGTAGTTAGTGGAGGTATAACTTTGGCGCATGCTGATTCCATAAATACCTTCCTGGTTATTTTTCCGGATAATATTGAAGGTGGAAAAACCAAGATGGATATCAGGCTTGGATGCGAATAACACTTTCTGACGCTCTAAAAACTCTTGCTTTGTCTGGCGGAGGTATTCCACATCGGGCTGAGAAGGTTGATTCTGCTCATACGCAAAATTGTTGCTGGCACTTTCATCCACCTTAAGTACCCGGCCGGTGATAATTACGGCTTGTTCGGCAAACATGGTTCCAAGCTGGTTCAGGTCACGGGTCATGTAAGCGGTTCTGTATTTTTCTACAAACTTGATCATTACCTGTCGCTTGTCCCAATCTTTTCCAAACTTTGAAGCCCGGCGGAACTCTTCATACATCCCGTCCATAATTCCAAAGTTGATGTCAGTCATAGTCCCGGTACTGTCAAAATCAGGTACCAGATACTCTTTGCTCTGCATATTAACAGAAGGGTAGCGGGCGGTAGATGAAAGCTGGCGGAATTCCCAGCCTTCCATCGTCTTATTAATGTCTGACTTGGAGGTGTTATTGGAAATACTCAGATTGTTGAATTTTTCCAGACTGGCCAGCTTGTTATCCAGAAACTCATCTTCCTTCCATTCCTCGGTTTCTTTTTCTTCATTGAAGTAGGCTTGTAGATTTTTAAGATGGTCAGGCACAATTTCTTTCAGTTCTTCAACGTCAACAGCTTCAACTTCCTCAACCGCATCGGTCTGGGCAAACTCTTCCATAAAGGTATTTAGCGTAAAGCTTTCATTCATAGGCTCAAGAGCCACTTTTTGTTTAATCTCTTCTTTTTGCTGCTGAGTGATTGGCTGATCAAGATCCAGCTCTTTCGGATAGTTGAAAGGAGGGCGGCGCACCAGCTCCCACAGGTCACCCACTTCTTTGATTTCATCCTTATTCTCGTAATAAGAATATTTAACATTGATTCTCAGCGAATTAAACTGCGTGCTGGAACCGTACAGATTTAAAGTAGCCGTTCCATCAATAGATTTAGCTGAAACGGAATTACTGCCATCCCAAAAGCTGAAATCAAGCGTCTCGGCTTTCTCCCCATCCACTAAAACGGCTAAGGTGATTTCCCGCTCCTTACTGGTAAGCATCTCATCAGAAATGATTTCAAACCGAACCGACTGAATGATGTCGGGAATGCGGAAGCCCGGCTCGGTGTACAAGTTATCACCATTATGCATCAGGGTAGATTCCGGGATGGAATTCAACAGCACGATGCTGAAGTAATAGTATTTCAGCGCATTGGCAAAATTACCTTCTTCTTCAAACTCCTCGGCTTTATCAAAAATATCTTTTACCAGCTGTTTCCGGTTTTCAAAAATCTCATTTACCGATGATTTTTGAATGTATCTGAACACATAGATTCCGCAATCACGGGGTTCCTTAAAGGTTTTAAGGTTTTTTAGCTGAGCCGATGAATAGGTTTTAACGATCCCTTCCACTTCCTGCTTGTACTCACCCTGATTGTCGGTGATACTTTCGGATACTTTATTAGTGAAAGATGACTCAATATTTACGGCAATCTTTGACAGCAGCTGATCGATAGCAGCAGACTCGCTTTCACTCTGATTTTGAGAACAGAATTCACCCCAGTAATGCTCGTCTCCGGTTTTAATGGCTTCGATATCCGGAGTTTGGGCAAATGCGTTCGATGAAATAAAAACAGCGAAGAGCAGCGGTAGAATCAGTTGACTGATGGAATTTTTCTTTGAATAGTGCATTGTGGTTATTGTAAGCTTACAATTTCTGGTTTTTCGTTTTTGTATTGAGTCATGGTCATTCCAACAGATGCATTTATGTAGGTCGGATCTGCAACGATATACTTTTTCCCTGAATGATAATGGCTGTCGCCTTCCACATTATTGCCGGTGAAGGAAACGGCGGTAGCAAGATGCTTACTGTATCTCAGCCCAACGACTTCTAATCCCACCAGTTCCTGAACCAGGTTGGCAAACAGGATAGAGCGGTCATCACAATCAGAATAAGGATAGAAAAGGGTTTCTTCCGGAATCATGTATTTCTCACGATCAAACTGGTCCTGGTCCGTTTTGTAATCAAAGGCTGTTTGCACAAAACGGAGGAGGAAGTTCACCGCCTCTTCTTCGCTCATATCTGCGATGGCAGGAGCAAGTTTCTCATAAATCGATTTTTTGGACGATTCAGAAAGGGAAGCCGTAAAGAATACGGGTAGCTCGGTTAGCGGGAAATATTCGAAATAGGTAATCAAATTCTTGTTGATGGAAACCGGGATACTGTAGTCTTTATCATTAAAGGAAAATTCGAGAGTTCGGGACTCAACATTCTTGGTATCGCCCAAATTCGGAAATTCTTTAATGGTCAGATCCAGTTTTTTACTCTGGCTTTGGTGCGAACCTGTGTAAGTGAAGATAGAGCTTGGTGTCTGCTTGTCTTCATTCAGGTCAATCACATAGTATTGCTCGCCATCCAGCGTGTAGTACTTGGTGTTAAATACGTTGTATTCTACCGCAAAAAGGATGTAAACGTCGTTTTGGTCGTACCCTATGCGCACTTTATATCCTGCGCGGGTTAGCAAAAACCAATTGTAAAGGTTGACCAGCTTCTTGTCATAGCCTTCATAAACCGTATTGGCAAAATCGTTGATCAGCAGCACGTAGCCCCAGTCGTTCAGCTTTAATTCCTCACGTACTTTATTGGAGTAGGATATAATGGGATCGTGATTAATCCGGCTCACTTTATCCCAAAACTCGGCAATACGCTTGTTATCGGTTTTTTTCATGGAAAATTCGCGTGGAGAATACAGAGCTCTGAGTTGAGTCGGGTATTCAAAAGGAATGGTAGAGGAGAAGTAATTGATGTTGGTAGATCGGGTTTCAATATCCCCAAACATCGACTCCTTGGGCGGCATTTCTATTTTAATAGGCTCAGGCTCGGGAGCATCGGGAATATCAATATTAATACGTTCGCGAACCGGGGTATCGTCCTTGGGAGCGGTATTCTCAACGGTCGGCTTAGGCGGAGCCTTTGGGATGGTGATGGGCTTTCTTTCTTTGTAGAAATCAGACCCCTGGTTGATACCTACTTCTTCCCAGGTTTTTTCCAGCATCTCAATAAACTCTTTATCGAATTTATCCTGATACTCTTTGAATTCAGCTTCTTGCTGTTTCTTCCATTTTTCGTACTCGGTATCCTGAGCAGAAACCAGGGCCGGAATCAGTGAAAGGGAGAAGAATAAAATCAGAAAAGCGGGAAAATATTTTTTCCCTGTATTATTGCAATCGAAAAACCCCATCTTTAAACCTCAACGTTACTTTTAATAGTATATACGACAAAAATTGGACAAAATAGTGTGATAGTCAAATTAAAAAGATTTGTGTTGGTTGATATTTCATTTTATTATTCCCGAAACCAAATAATACCACAAAGGGGTAATTGATATGAAAATGAAATCTATTCTTTTAACATTATTCGCATTTACATTCATGGTTTCTTGCGGGGGCGAAAAAGCCGTAACCAGCCAGAGCTCTATGCCTAACTGGATCATGGTTCCTCCAACAGATACTGAAGAATTCTTTTACGCTCCGGGACAGGCTGAAAGCAGCCGTCAGGGAACAGCGCTGAGAATGGCTCAGAACAACGCAACCACTGCAATGGCTCAGAAACTGGAAGTAAAAGTTTCTGCCCTTCAAAAATCTTTTGAAGAAGAAGTGCAAAGCGGACCCAATGCTAACTACGCGGCTACTTTCTCAAGTGCCAGCGAGCAGCTCGTGAACAACACGATGAATGGTGTTACCCGCGACCGTGCCGAGTGTGAGCAACTGAATCCGGAAGTAACCGGTGGTAACGTAAACCAGCGTTGCTATGTACTGGTTCGTATGCCGGTAGGTCAGGCTCGTTCCGTACTTGAAAATGCACTTTCTAAAGACGAAGAGCTTTACACCAAGTTTAAGGCTTCCAAAGCGTTTGAAGAACTGCAAAACAAACTTCATGAATTAGAAGACTAAATTAGAAACGCAGCTTTCGTGAAGTTTAGTCACCTACTTTTAATTCAGACCCTTCTTATAAATTTAGTACTCTGTGGAAACGTGTTTTCGCAGAGTACTTTTTTTTTGGATGAAGACGAACAGCCCGTTCTGATCTACCAATCAGACTCCGTTCATGGTTTTGGAATTGAACCGGTCTATTCCTATTCGGCGGAAGAAGAATTCGAAGATGCCTGCCAAAAGGCACTCGAAGAGTTGAATAGCAACTTGTTTATGTCGGTGTACATCGAAGAATTTCAAGCTAATGACTATTCTACATATAACTTTCCGGAATTAAGCATCAGAGATACCGTTCTTACTTTTGGTGAGAATATAGTAAAGCAGGATTCCGTAATTATCGATGAGCAGGCGGTTTGTGTAGCTGCACCGGCAAATAAATCCTCCGATATTAATGTTGAAGTACCTGCTCTGGCCAAATTGTTTGTAGGTCCTCAAAAAGTAGGAGATACCTGGTTCGCCGTTGGTAAAACCCGCGCAACTTCCTACAACCCAAGCCTGGCATGGATGAAAGCTAAGAACAACGCTCTTCAGGATCTGACTAAAGCCCTTCGTATTTCGGTTCAATCCATTGAACGACAGCTTGAGGAAGGCGACTACACTCAGTCGGGTGGAATTACCTATTTCAAATCCAACCTGATTTACAACGGTATCTATAATGTCAGGAGATACACCACGCATAAATCTTTTTTGACGGTTATTGCTGTCAAAGAAAGTGATGTAATTGAGTATTAGCCTTCGCGGTTAATTGTGAAGGAAGGATTTTGATCCTGTTTCAGTCGTTCCTGATTTATCTTTTCCTGATACAGCCGCTCCACATCTTTGAGGGTATCTACATCATCGGGAGATAAGTCCCAACGGATGGCCTTGAACCTTGGAAACCGAAGCGTGTAATTGGCTTTGGTTCTCTTGTTTTCCTGAATGTCATCAAATTCCAGTTCCACCACAATATCCGGATACAAACCCAGGGTTGGCCCGTATTTCTCTGCGGTGATTTTTTTGATGCGATCGTTCATTCTTTTTAGTTCATCATCGCTGTATCCACCATAGGCTTTACCAATAGGGATGAACTCTTCTTCGTACCGCTCGTCGTCCCGAACCGAAACTCCGAGGGTGAAATCAGAATAAGTACCGCCTCTTTTTCCGCTTCCGGCGTGGGCGTACATCATGATGGTATCGATGGAACCGCCGGGCTTTTTCACCTTAAGCCATGACTTTCTTCGCTGCCCGTACTCATAGCTGGAATCCTTTTGCTTCAGCATCAACCCTTCATTGCCATGGGCGAGGGCCAGCTCAAAAAGTTCTTCAATGTGTGCCTTGGATTCTATTTCCTGTTGCGTGGTGATGGGAAGATTATGTTTTTCGGAAAGGTCTTGCAGCAATGTTCGACGCTCTGTGAGGGTAAGGTCGAAGATGGGATTTCCATCGTAGAATAACACATCATAAGAAATAAGCAGGCAGGGATACTGTTCCAGGATTTTCTTTGAAGGCTTTTTCAGCCCCATGCGCTTTTGAAGCAGCTGGAAGGGAAGGATGGTGTCATCTTTGAATACACAGATTTCTCCATCCAGCACCAGCTCCGGTAATTCTCTTTCCGAAAAGAATTCCACAATTTCCGGGAAGGAATGGGTGATTTCATTCAGGTCACGGGAGTAAATCTGAACTTTGTCTCCGGATACATGCAGCTGGCAGCGCATGCCGTCAAATTTTTCTTCAGCGATATAGGTGCTGTAATCCTCTACAGCCCTGCTTTCAATCGGGGAGGCCAGCATAAAGGCAATGGGCTGGAAAAGCGTGAACTTTGCCTCATCAAGCCGGTCGTTTTTAGCAAGTACGGCCGTTTTTCCGATGCTTCCGGTAATCATATGGACATAACGTACTTCATCCACTTTGTGGCCGAAAGCTTTGGCAATAGCAGAAACAATACTCTTGGATTCAAATCCAATACGCAACGAACCCCGACCCATAATTCGCAGAAAATACTTCACCTCAAGCGGTGTCATTTGGAACCAGGCTTCCTTCAGGATTTCCTGCTTATCGGCCCGGGATGAAACTTCATAGAGCCGGTTAAACAGATCTTCCACTTGTTCCAGGGACAGGTTTTCGGCCGTCCATTTTGCCCGAGCTTCCGGGATGTTGTACAATAACTTCTCGATGGTTTCGGAAGAACTACCGGTGGCCGTTTTGGAAGGCTTGAACACCTTCTCGTAATCAATTTCACAAATTTCAGCAGCCAGGGTAGAGTAGGTGCGGCTTCCCACCGAAGCCCGTTTCCCTGATACATCCGAAAAAGCCCCTTCCCCTAAAAACCGGGCAGCCCGTCTCAAACCTTCATCATCCAGCGACTTAAAATATTCCGAACAGATTTTAATCTTGGCATTACTCCCCCGCGTCTCATTGATCTGCTGGGCGATGTCAGCCAAAGCGTGGAAGGTATGGATGTTTGAGTTTGCCACGAGTTTATGATCTTGTAAAATTCAAAATTCAAAATTCAAAATTGAGGATGGAGTGGTTAATGTATGTGAGTTCGTTTCCCAAATTTCAGATGGCTCTACAACTACAGATGTTAACTCATTTTTCATTTTAAATTTCAAATTTTGAATTCCCCTAATCATCCTGTTCTCCCTCCATATCTAAAAACTGTGACGGAATATTTCGCTGGTCCAGATAATGCTTTACTACATCCGGATTGGGCGTGTGAGTGATATAGGTCATTTTGGGCTGAAGCTGTTCGCAAAGAGAAATCAGTTCAAAAAAGTCGAGATGATCGGAAATAGGGATTAATTTATCTACCGTAAGCTGACTGCGTCTCGACTCCATCGCTGCCCATCCACTGCAGTAGGCAATTCGCTTCTTACGGACGTTGGATGCAAAACCGTTATTGATAGCCGAACTCGGACAAATCAGGATTTTTCCCTCACAAGTCTCCCGGTCATAGGTTTCATAATTACCCAGATCGATGCCTTCCTCCTCATACACATCACAGAGTTTAAACCCGGCGCCATGTATTTGCACGGGATGATTCAAATCCTTCACCAAATGCATGATTTCCTGCGCCTTGCCAAGATTATATGCCAGAAAGACCGGAGTATAACCTTCATCCAAAGCGGACTTCGCAAAGCCGGTGATTTCAGCCTTCAGCTCTTCATAATCAGCCCAGCGGTACACGGGCAGACTGAAGGTCGCCTCGGTTATAAAGCTGTCGATTTGCGCATCAGGGAGTTCGAAACCTTCGGTGGCGGGAGAGGGTGGAGTGCGGTAATCGCCGGTGTAGAGCAGGTTGCCAAAGTCGCTTTCCACGAAGGTCATGGCGGAGCCCAGTATATGTCCGGCCGGATAGAAAGTGATTCTGGCGTTCTCGGTTTTTATAGATTGCTTAAATGGGAGTTCCTGCACCTCGTACTTGGCGCCCCGAAGTTTCATGAACTTTTTAGTAGGCTGAGTGGCATACACCGCTTCGGCATTGGAGCTCCACGGAATGTGATCGGCGTGACCGTGAGAAACAAAGACATATTCAGCCTGCTTACCGCGATAGTCCAGCCCGATTCCCAGCTGGGGCAGCAGTATTCCATGATTTCCGCCTTTGATGATTTTGAGCATAATGGTCCTCCCTGTGCAGACAAGGACGTGGTTGTGTGATAATTTTTCGGCTATTGTCATCCTGAGTACATCGTAAGGCAACTAGGGCTGAAATGGTTAACATGAAGGATCTCAAATTCTGAACAACTCGATAGGTTAAATTTTGAGATCCTTCGCGGCAAACAATCAAACGTATTGAATACAACTTCGCTCAGGATAACAATCCCACAGTTTGGCAGTTTCAGTTCCTTCACACTAAACTAAGAAGAGCGGGTGACAGTTCGTGGCAGGGTGCTTTCTGTTATTTGTCAGGGATTGTGATGGGTGAGTATTGAGATAGGTAAAAAACAATCCCATCAGTTAAATCATTATTGCGGTTGTTTCCCGGAATTCTTAGATAGGGCACAACTTTAATAAATACTTCTTTTATGAATCGTATTGTTGCTACTGCACTTCTTATCGCCGGCGGACTTCTTCTTTATTTTGGATATCAGGAATACAACTCGTTCGGTTCAGAACTTGATCAGGCCTTTGGCGGGTCTGGTTCTACCAATGCCATTATTATGCTGGTGGTTGGAGTTGTCGCCGTTATCCTGGGCGGATCCAGGCTGGTAAAGAAGAAGTAGCTGAAAAGAACTTCATGGGACCTTTCTGCAACCGCCTGACCCTATCTCTGTCTCTTTCCCTAACGCACTTTGTGAAAAAGATGTTGGCTGGTCACTGCCTAAGATTTCAATCAGTGTCTTTGCTGAAACGGAAGGCATGCGCCAGGGAAAGAGGACGCATGACTTAGTTATGATGTTGAAGTCTCTTTTCGGAGGTGACCTCATTTTTCTATTATCTTCAGCAAAAAATTATATGAATATTACCATCCGAAGAGAAACCAAAGCTGATCATTCTGATGTATTTCAGCTTATCAAAAAGGCTTTCGAAGGAGAGGAGTACAGCGATCAAACCGAACACCTGTTGGTGGAGCGGCTTCGGAACTCAGAGGCATTCATTCCGGAGTTATCTCTGGTGGCTGAATGGGAGAATGAAGTTGTTGGTCATATCTTGTTTACACGAATTCTAATCAAAAGTGAAAAAGAGGAGTGGGAGTCATTGGCTCTGGCCCCGGTTACCGTTCTGCCGAACAATCAGGGCAAAGGGATTGGCGGTCAGCTGATCAAAGCCGGGCATAAGGCAGCACGGGAGGCGGGATTTACTTCCGTAGTTTTAGTAGGTCATTCCGGATACTATCCAAGATTCGGCTATCGCCCCTGTTCTGATTATGATATCAGCCTTCTTTTCGACATACCACTCGAAAATTGCATGGCTATTGAGCTGAAGCCCGGTGTCCTTAAAGATGTTCATGGGGTTGGAGAGTATCCCTTCGAATTCTATTAGGTCAGTCAGTTTTTTGATGTCGTAAACAAGAGTATGAGTTAAGACCTTCTTGCCAGCCTGACCTTCATCTAAAATTCACAAATTGGGTTATTTTTATAGGTAACCAATCTTTTATAAGTACAGGAGGTCGTCATGAAAGTTTTAGTCGTAGGCGGTAATTTTGCCGGTTCAACTGCAGCACTTGAAATCAAACGGAAACTTGGGGGTGAAGTTGAGGTCACGCTGATTGATCGCAATCCCGATTTCCTATATATCCCATCATTGATCTGGGTACCAACAGGCCGTAGAGAGATTTCAGACATTTCTATTTCCAGAAAAGAAGTTTTGGAAAAGAAAGGGGTGAAATTTGTCCTGGATACCGCCACAAAAATTGATACAGAAGCAGAAGTGGTGTACACAGAACACGGAGAGTTCCCCTATGATCACCTGATTATAGCTACCGGACCAAAAGTTCGTTTCGATGCCGTACCCGGACTAAAAGAGCACGGCTTGTACATTGGAACTCCAACGGGAGCCATGAAGACCCGCGAAAAGCTGGAAGAGTTTGTGAAGAATCCCGGTCCGATTGTAGTTGGGGCAACACAGGGAGCCGGTTGTATGGGAGCCGCCTATGAATTTCTATTCAACCTTGAAAAATGGTTGCGGGATAAAAAAATCAGAAAGAAAGTAGATCTGCACTGGATTACACCGGAGCCATTCCTTGGCCATTTTGGTATTGACGGAATGCCGGGAGGCGAAACCATGCTGCGCAAGTTCATGGACATGTTTCACATTACTTATCATACTGAAGTTGGCGTCAAAGAGGTATTTGAAGATGCCGTTGAACTAACGGATGGCACAAGAATTGAGTCTCGCTTTACCATGCTCATGCCTCCGTTTACCGGAGTTGACCTAATTGAGAATTCAAAGAGCCTGAATGCCGGCGAAAATGGATTCGTCCCAACTTTGTCTACTTACAGGCACGAAACCATTGAGAATGTATGGGCAGCCGGATTAGCCGTAAATGTTGCCCCGCCTTTCCAACCTGGAAAAGTGCCATTTGGTGTACCAAAAACCGGATATCCGAGTGATGTGACCGGGAAAATAGTAGCTAACAATGTGGTGAATGTGATCCGTGGTATCGATGAACAGGAAGAAAAGCCATGGGGCAAAATTGCAGGCTTATGCGTAATGGATGCCGGTGAGAAAGAAGTGCTGATTTTCAGCAACACGCTGTTCAAACCACGCAAAATTGCCATCATGATCCCGAATGTCCTTTTCGATTTCACCAAAGTATTCCTGGAAAAATATTTCCTCTGGAAACTGCGACACGGGTATTCATACTTGCCATGATGTTGTCCACTTCGCCAATCGCTAATCGGTCGATCGATCATTCATAAATCTAATGAATTGCGACTAACGATCGACCGAATTATCGATTTTTGAAGTGATTTGAATTTATTCTTCTTCCGGAGCCTTGGGCATTTCCTTGTCTTCTTTGGGGAAGAATATGGAAGCGGAAATAGAAGCGATCAGAGCCAAGCCAACAAAACCTAATGCCCAGGGAGTGGGAACGTGGTAGAATTCGGCGATCAGCATTTTTATTCCTACAAAAGATAGTATGGCCGCCAACCCGTAGTGCAGGTAATGGAAAAGCTTCATCACTCCGTTTAAGGCAAAGTAGAGGGCACGCAATCCTAAAATGGCGAAGGCGTTGGAGCTGTAAACCAAAAACTCGTCGGTAGTGATGGCGAGGATGGCCGGGATGGAGTCGATGGCAAAAACCACATCGGTGGTTTCAATCACAATAAGCACTACAAAAAGCGGGGTAGCCATCAGCTTTCCATCAACACGGGTGAGGAAATGAGGGCCGTCAAATTTATTGGTAACAGGAATGAACTTGCGGGTCAGTTTTAACAATGGATTGCGCTCGGGATGCACTTCCTTCTCCATCTCAAATGCCATTTTGATTCCGGTGTACACCAGGAAAGCTCCAAAAATATAGACGATCCACTCAAAGCGTTCTATAAGAGCCACACCTAAAAAGATGAACAGAAAGCGAAGCACTAGTGCCCCGAAAATCCCCCAAAAAAGTACTTTATGCTGGTATTTAGCCGGCACGCCGAAATAGGAGAACACAAGGATAAACACGAATATGTTATCCACGCTGAGGGATTTTTCAATCAGGTAGCCGGTGAAGTAGTCGAGGGAGCTGGCCGGATCCATATAGAAGTAAATCCCAACTCCGAAAACACACGCCAGGAAAATCCAGACTCCCGTCCAGATCAGTGATTCCTTAATAGTGATCTCGTGTTCATTGCGATTGAAGACCATCAGGTCCACGATCAGCATGGCTACTATAAAAATGTTGAAAATGATCCAGAGCGTTAAGCTATGTTCCATTATTCAATAACCATCGCTTCTTCCTGAGATTCGAGTTCTTCGGGGATGGATTGCTTGATAAGGTCGGCAAAAGCTTCGATCAGGTTCTTCTTTAAAAACTCGCGGCTGTACACCAATCTTATTTTTCGGGAAGGGATTGGGTCTTCAAATTGCTTAACCACCCCGTTCGCACACTTTGTGTCGTAATCATCCATAGCCAGGTAGGGCATCAGGGTAATCCCAAAGTTTTGTTCTACCAGTCGCTTGAGTGTTTCCAGGTTGCCGCTTTCAAAAATAATCGGCGCTTTATTGAGCTTCTCGTTGTTCTGCTTGCAAATTTTGATGGTCTGATCCCGAAAGCAATGTCCTTCGTTCAGCAACCAAAGATCTTCTTTATACAGGTCATCAATGCATAGCTTGTCTTTTTTGGCTAATTCATGATCCACACTTACATAACCCAGAAAAGGCTCCAGAAACAGATCTTTCTCGTACATATGCTTGTCGGTAGGCGTGGCTATGATACCCACATCAAAATAGTCTTCATTGAGGCCTTTCAGGACTTCAGCGGTCAACGCTTCTTCAAAAATAAGTTCAACTTCAGGATAGGTATCCACAAAAGATTTCAGAAAAAGGGGAACCAAATAGGGAGCTATGGTTGGGATTATACCTACCCGAAATGTGCCTTTCAGGTTATCTCCCTGAACGGCAACCATATCTTCAATATGTTTGGCACCGCTTAAGATCAGCTTGGCCTGCTCAATAATTTCTTCCCCCATTGCGGTAGGAACTACCGGTGTTTTTGAGCGGTCAAAAATAAGTACACCTAATTCATCCTCCAGCTTTTGAATTTGCATGCTGAGGGTCGGCTGGGTGATATAGATTTTCTGAGCTGCAGTGGCAAAGTGCCGGTGTTTGTCAACAGCAACGATGTATGAGAGCTGGGTTAAGGTCATATTCTTTGTATAATAATTGAACTCTAAGGTAAAGAAACCTTTTTATAATATTAGCAGACCTAAAATAGAACATTAAATACAAAAAGGTAGATTTGTGAAGAAACATATTTTCTTATCCGGGCGCGTTCAGGGGGTAGGCTTTCGGCATTTCACAAAAACCAAAGCCCGTTCGCTTGGGGTAAAAGGCTGGGTCAGGAACCTGCCGGACGGTCGCGTGGAAGCCGTGTTCGAAGGAGATGAGAAGCTTGTAGATCAGCTCATCGAAAAGTGCAAGAAAGGCCCACGCTCAGCGTATGTTCAAAGCATTGATGTGGAAGAGGAAGAAGAAAAAGATGCATTTACCGAATTCAAGGTTCGGTTTTAATGCACCTTCCAAAATAGGTTAAGAACTCTGCGCAATATTGGTGTCATAGTAAGCAAGTAATTTCACCAGATCTTTTTGGGACTTTCCGTCAAGGTCATTCTTTTTGATAAACGATTTGAGCTCTTTTTTGTACTTCTTACCCAGTACATTCATAATGTCTTTGTCGCGGAGGCGACGAAGTTCTGTAATTTTACCATCTCTGGTCTGAAGAAAGTACTCTGTATCACTTATGTAACGGTCAGTAACTTTTCCTGTAAATGGATCTTTATTATTCCCTTTCATCAGGTTTGATCTATGCAAAGCCAGAAGTTTAAGTCCTGTTTTTTGATTGTATAATACCTGTACAGGTGTAGGTTCCCTAAAACCGAATTCCTCATTTCTAAGCTGCAGAGTAAATACTTCCTGAACTTTATCAGACGAAGCGAAGTCGGCCGGTTTTTCAAATACAAAACCTCTGACATTATTGGTGTTCAGTACCCGAATTTGATCATCTTTAATAAACAGAACCTGATTTCGATAGGCATCGAAGTTTAAGGGCATTATCTCCGAAGCCTTATTAGAGTCGAAAAGAATGCGCCCGTTTTTGAAAGAATCTTTTATAAGTGGACTACCAACAACATCCTTGGAATCTTCAGTGTAAATTTGTGTTCCGGCCTGATTGGTTATTGGTACCGTTTGATAATCGACAGGGTCTTCAACTTGTCCGTGAGCAACTGATGTAAATGAGGCGACAAGCAGAGTAAATAAAATATAATTGAGCGTCTTCATGTCTTTAAATTTTTGATTGGTGCTGCTATGAGTAACTGTGGTTGTAAATTATCTTACTTTTCTAATCTTACAAAAGATTTTTAGAAAAGTATGTTATGAATTATAAGACAGAATACCAGTAGGTTGTCTTTGATTTCTTTAGCTATAACTTGAAACCACCGCAGATATTTTTGCAAAACCCGGAAACTAATTACAATCGGGTTGTGGACTTACTATATTTACCAGAAAATTAATCTAAATTTGTGCAAGCCTATAGTATATGTATCTGATATTTGATACCGAGACCACCGGTTTACCGAACGACTTTTCTGCTCCCATCACCGATTTGGATAACTGGCCCCGGTTGGTTCAGCTTGCATGGCAACTTCACGATCATACCGGAAAGCTTATCAACAGTGGTAACTATATCGTGAAGCCGGAAGGGTTTACTATTCCTTTCAACTCGGAAAAAATTCATGGTATTTCTACCGAAAGGGCAAATGAAGAAGGGGTAGATCTTGAGTTTGTTCTGAAGGAATTTTCAAAGGATATAGACAGGGCACATTTCCTGATCGGGCATAATGTCAGTTTTGATGAAAAGATCATGGGGGCAGAATATCTTCGAAAGAAGATACCCTCCGCCATTATCGACAAGCCCAAGATTGATACTAAAGATGACGGTACGGATGTAGCTAAAATCGAAGGCGGACGCGGTGGTAATTACAAATGGCCGTCGTTGGGAGAATTACACCATGCTTTATTTGATAAAGGCTTTGAAGACGCTCACGATGCCGCCGCTGATGTAGAGGCTACCGCCCGTTGTTTCCTGGAAATGGTCAGAATTGGGGCGACCAAGGTCAATTTCCCGATGGATGCGAAGCTGTATGAGTCGTCGCAAAGTTATATAAAACGGGAAGAGTATATTGATCTGGTTTCCCCGTCCCGCTTCAAGACCAAGCAAACCGACGAAGAAAAAGCGGCTCAAAAAAAAAGTGGAGATCAAGACGGGGTTGATGCTGAGCTGATTGAGAAGGCGACTTTTACCCATCTTCACAATCACTCCAAGTTTTCAGTACTTCAGGCAACGGCCGGAATTAAAGAATTAGTAGCCAAAGCTAAGGCTGAGGGAATGTCGGCAGTGGGACTCGCCGACCTCGGAAATATGTACGGTGCTTTTGCCTTTGCGGCAGCGGCCCATGCTGCGGATATCAAACCGATTATTGGTTGTGAGTTTTATGTGGTTGAGGACCGGCTTCAGAAGAAATTCACCCGTGATAATAAAGACAGGCGCTATCAAATCCCGATGTTTGCCAAGAACATGAATGGGTATAAAAATCTCTCCAAACTTAGCTCTATCGGTTTTACGGAAGGGTATTACTATAAGTATCCCCGAATCGATAAAGAGGTAATTGCTGAGTATTCGGAAGATATCATCTGCCTTAGTGGAGGAGTGCGGGGCTGGCTGGCCGACCTGATTCTGAACAAAGGAGAAGAGTTTGCCGAAGAAGAATTGCAGTGGTGGATGGATACCTTCGGGGATGATTTTTACCTGGAAGTATTGAATCACGGTCTGGAAGAAGAAAAACGGGTGAATGAAGTATTCAAAAGCTATTCTGAAAAGTATGGGGTGAAGCTGGTTGCCACGAACAACGTGTTTTACCTTGAAGAGGAAGACGCCAAAGCCCATGATGCCCTGATTTGTATTGATGATGGCGAACTGATGAGCACACCCAAAGGGAGAGGCCGTGGTTACCGTTATGGATTCCCGAATGATGAGTTCTACTTCAAGACACAGGACCAGATGAAGGAGCTCTTTGTGGACATGCCTTCCGCCATCGAGAGCACGCAGGATATTGTTGATAAAATTGAGCCTATTAAGCTGGAGCGGGATGTGATTCTGCCCAACTTTGAGCTTCCCGAAGGTTTTGATACCGAAGATGCCTACCTGCGTCACCTAACGTATGAAGGAGCCAAGCCACGCTACGAGGAAATGACCGATGAGGTGGAAGAACGTATTGAACTGGAGCTCGGTATTATTCAGGAAATGGGTTTCGCCGGATACTTCCTTATTGTACAGGATTTTATTGCTGCTGCCCGCGATATGGGCGTTTACGTAGGTCCGGGAAGGGGTTCTGCCGCGGGTTCGGTAGTAGCCTATTGCACCGGGATTACCAATATCGATCCACTGGAGTATGACCTGCTTTTTGAGCGTTTCCTGAACCCGGAGCGTGTGTCTATGCCCGATATCGATATTGACTTTGATGATGACGGGCGACAACGGGTTATCGAATATGTGGTGAATAAATACGGCAAAGATCAGGTGGCGCATATCATCACCTTTGGGTCGATGGCAGCTCGTTCGTCAGTTCGGGATGTTGCCCGGGTGCTCGACCTTCCGCTGGCCGATGCTGACCGTATCGCTAAATTGGTGCCGGAACGCCCCGGAACTTCTCTTGATGATGCTTTTGCTGAGGTAAAAGAACTCCGCGATATTCGGGATGGGGAAGGGCTGGAAGCCGAAACCTTGCGAATGGCTTACGTTCTTGAAGGGTCGGTACGGAATACAGGGATTCATGCTGCTGGTGTTATCATTGCCCCCGATAAACTCACCGAATACATTCCAGTCAGTACGGCCAAAGATGCAGATCTCTATGTAACGCAGTTTGACGGTAGTGTAATTGAAAATGCCGGTATGCTGAAGATGGACTTTTTGGGGCTGAAAACCCTGTCTATCCTGAAAACAGCCATCGGTTATGTGAAAGAAAATTACGGTAAGGAGTATAACCTGGATGATATTCCCCTGGATGATGAAGCTACCTATAAAGTATTCCAGCAGGGTGGAACGGCCGGAATTTTCCAGTTTGAGAGTGACGGGATGCGCAAGCACCTCAAGAACCTGAAGCCGACCAGCATCAACGACTTGATTGCCATGAACGCCTTGTACCGACCGGGTCCTATGCAGTTCATTCCGGATTATATCGAGCGTAAGCACGGACGGGAGAAAGTAGAATACGATCACGAGGATTTAATCGAGCTGCTGGAACCAACTTACGGAATTATGATCTACCAGGAGCAGATCATGAAGGTGGCACAGCGAATGGGTGGCTACTCACTCGGTGAAGCGGATGTACTCCGCCGAATCATGGGTAAGAAGAAGCCGGAACTCCTTCCGCCGGAAGAAGAGAAGTTTGTCAAACAGGCGGTTGAGAAAGGATATGATGAGAAAACCGCCAAGCAGGTCTTTGATAAGATGGCCATGTTTGCGGGTTATGGATTTAACAAATCTCACTCGGCGGCTTACTCGGTAGTAGCCTACCACACCATGTATTTTAAAGCCAATTACCCGGCTGAGTACATGGCAGCGGTTATGACTCACAATATGAGCAACATCGATAAGGTGTCGGCTTTTATTGAGGAATGTCAGCGTATGAATATTCCGGTGGACCCGCCGAATATCAATACGGCATGGGGTAAATTCCGTCCGAAAGAAGGACGCGTACAGTACGGAATGTCGGCTATCAAAGGAGTGGGTTCTTCAGCCATACAGCATATTGTGGAAGAACGGGAAGAAAACGGGGATTTCACCTCCATTTTTGATTTTGCAACGCGGGTTGACCTCAAAGTCTGCAACCGGAAAACGCTGGAGAGTTTAATTATAGCCGGCGCTTTCGATACGCTGAATCCAAACCGGGCGCAGTTGCATCATTCGCTGGAGGACATTCTGGCTTATGCTGTGCGCAAGCAAGAGGAGATTCGCCTGAATCAGGGGAACCTGTTTGGCGGGGAAAGCGGAAGCGCGGCTTTACAGGAGCCGAAGCTGCAGGAAGTTCACCCATGGACTCAAATTGAACGGCTTAATAAGGAACGGGATCTTATCGGGTTTTACCTGAGTGGACACCCGTTAAGCCGGTTCAAAGAAGAAATTCGATTGTTTGGAAAACAGAACCTCAGTGATGAGGTTTTTGGTCAGATGAACGACCGGCAGGATATTCGGTTCATCGCCATTATAACAGGTGTAAAAAGGGTTACCGATAAGAAAGGCCGTCCGTTTGCTTTCCTTCAAGTTGAAGACCTTAATAATTCCACCGAGGTTATCGCTTTTAGTTCAACCTATGATAAGTACATGGGGCTTCTTCAAACCGATAATGTGTTGTTTATCGATGGAACCGTGGATACACGAAGCGGTCAGCCCAAAGTAATAGCAAACTCATTTGAACGTGTTGAAAATCTGCGTGAGAAATTCCAGGAGCAGTTGAATCTTAGAATAAGCTTGAAGACCTCTGACCTGGAGAAAGACCATCTTAAGCAGATCGAAACTCTGTTTTCCATTAATAAGGGAAGCACCCAGGTTAAACTGGCCGTTCACAGTGAAGAGGCGAATGCGCCGATCAAAATGAACGTTCGAAATTTTGTGGTTGAACCGAATGATGATTTACTGCGGGGTTTACGCGATGTGTTGGGTGAAGAGGCGGTGCAGCTGGTGCATGGGAGTTAAGTTGGTTAAGTGCCAAGCACCAAATTCCAATGACCAATATGTACTCAGCAACTCGTAACTCAAATCCTCACCCCTCCAACTCATAAACCCCCGCTATTACCCCAATAATTTAAAAGAATGTGTAATGTTGAATGAATTATTCCGATATTTGTTCAGAATTGATGAACACTCAATAAAGAAATAAAAGATATGTCAAAACCAATCGAGTTAACCGACTCCAATTTTGATGATGAAGTACTGAATTCAGACAAACCTGTATTAGTTGATTTTTGGGCTGAATGGTGTGGACCTTGCCGAATGATAGGTCCGATTGTTGAAGAATTGGCCGGTGAATACGAAGGAAAAGCAAAAATTGGAAAAGTAGATGTGGATAGCAATCCGGAAGTATCCGTTAAATATGGTATCCGTAGCATCCCTTCCCTGTTGATTTTCAAGAATGGTGAAGTAGTAGACCAAATAGTTGGAGCTGTTCCAAAATCACAGCTCAGCAAACAGCTTGAAGCTCAGGTAGCTTAAGCAAGTAGTTTTACGATTATAAAAGCGATGTAGGATATTCCTGCATCGCTTTTTTTGTTGCACTGATCAGATATCAGGCTCTGGATTACAAACAATCTTTTACAAGGCTTTTCATGATTTAAGAATGCTGGAACCTGCACAAAGGTTACCTTTAGCAACACTTTCGAATTCTTAAACAGTATAAATGAAACGCATACTTATAGTTACAGGCGTATTGATCGCTCTGGGCCTGTTGGCCATTCCCAAATTAGAGGGATTAACAGGGTCAGCAAATAATACGGCAGCCAACAATTCAGACAATAATACCCTTTCAGTGGATGTATATGTTACCAAGCCCGATACCATTGAAAACAATATTTTTACCACCGGTACTTTGCTTGCCAATGAAGAGGTGGAACTGGCCAGTGAAAGCTCCGGTCTGATTGAAGAGATTTACTTGGAAGAAGGTGAGTATGTAGAAAAAGGAGAGTTGCTCATCAAAATCAACGACAGTGAATTGCAGGCGCAACTGAACCGGGCTGAATTCAGGTTAAACCTTGCCGAAGACCGTGAAAAACGCCAGACCCAGTTGCTTGACAAGGGTGGGATTAGCCAGGAAGAGTATGATGCTACGCTGAACGAAGTAAACGTAATGCGTTCAGAAGTTGCCCTGATTGAAGCACAAATTGCCAAGACTGAAATTCGCGCTCCGTTTTCCGGGCAAATTGGCCTTAAGTATGTAAGTGACGGAAGCTACATCACCCCAAGTACAAGAATTGCCACTTTGCAGGATATTGATCCCATTAAAATTGATTTCTCCATTCCCGAGCGATATGCGGCAATGGTAGAAGTTGGAAATAAAGTAGCATTCACGGTTTCCGGTTTGGATAAAACACTTACGGCGAATGTATATGCCAAAGAACCAAGAATTGATACCGAAACTCGTTCCTTGCAAGTTCGGGCTAAAAGTCCGAATCAAGATGGTGCATTATTACCCGGCGCTTTTGCAGACCTGGAACTTACGCTTTCGACTATTAACAATGCCCTGATGGTTCCATCCATCTCCATCGTCCCTGAACTTCAGGGACAAAAAGTATTTGTGGTGAAAAACGGGGTGGTTCAGCCTCAAACGGTCTCAACCGGACTTAGGAATGAAGCTAAAGTTCAAATTACCGAGGGTATTGCAGAAGGGGATTCGGTGCTTACAAGCGGATTATTACAGGTTCGTCCCGGGATGCCGGTTAATATTGGTAATGTAGAAACGGAGTAGCATGAGTTTATCATCACTGAGTATTCGTCGCCCGGTATTAGCTACCGTTTTTTCCATCGTAATTGTTTTGTTTGGGATTATATCCTTCAACTACCTGCCCGTAAGGGAGTACCCGGCTGTTGACCCGCCCATTGTTACGGTGAGTACCTCGTACATTGGGGCGAATGCAGAGGCTATTGAATCGCAGATCACCGAACCGCTGGAAGAAGAAATTAACGGGATTGCCGGTATCAAAAACCTGACATCTGTAAGCAGGGAAGGAAGAAGTACGGTAACCGTAGAATTTAACCTGGATGTGGATCTCGAAACGGCAGCCAATGATGTACGGGCAAGAGTATCAAGAGCTGTGGGAAGTTTACCGCCCGATGCCGATCCCCCCGTGGTTTCAAAAGCGGATGCCGACGCCCGTCCAATTCTCTTTTTCAACATAAAGAGTGATTCACGAAACCTGCTTCAGCTTACCGATGTGGCCATTAACTATTTTAAAGAGCGCGTTCAAACCATTGATGGTGTAAGTAGCGTGCAAATTTGGGGAGATAAAACCTACTCGATGCGCCTCTGGCTGGACCCAATGAAACTGGCAGCCTACGACTTAACCCCCCTTGATGTACGAAATGCACTGTCCAGCGAGAATGTGGAACTACCCTCAGGCCGTATTGAGGGTGACCTGACTGAACTAACGGTTCGGACGATGGGTAGAATGACTACCGTAGAAGAATTCAACGACCTGATCATTAGTCAGCGTAACGGAAGCAACATCAAGCTTCGTGATTTGGGGTATGCCGAATTAGGCCCTCAAAACGAACGAACCATCCTGAAACGGGATGGTGTACCGATGGTAGGAGTGGTGTTGATCCCACAGCCCGGAGCCAATCAAATTGAGATAGCTGACGAGTTTTACAAGCGGGCAGATGCCATCGAAGAAGATCTGCCCGCCGACATCGAAACAGCCATCGGCTTTGATACCACAGAATATGTTCGGGCATCCATTGATGAAGTGCAGCAGACTATATTTATCGCTTTTCTACTGGTAATCGCCATTATCTTCCTGTTTCTGAGAGATTGGCGAACCACTATTATCCCGGTCGTTGTAATCCCCATTGCATTAATTGGAGCCTTCTTTGTGATGTATATGGCTGGCTTTTCCATTAACGTTTTAACATTGCTCGCTATCGTGTTAGCTATTGGTTTGGTGGTAGATGATGCTATTGTGGTTCTGGAAAATATCTACGCCAAAATTGAGCAAGGACTGGAACCTACCATCGCCGGAATATTAGGTTCCAAAGAGATTTTCTTTGCGGTTATTGCAACATCGGCTGCATTGGTTTCGGTGTTTATGCCTATTCTGTTTTTAGGTGGTATCACCGGACGGTTATTCAGAGAATTCGGGGTTGTGATAGCCGGAGCTGTGATTATTTCCTCATTTGTGGCTCTTACGCTTACGCCCATGCTTTCCACAAAACTGCTTAAGAAGAGAGAGCGGCATAACAAGTTTTATGAAATGACCGAGCCGTTTTTCATTGCGATGAATAAGGCGTACAAGAATTCGCTACAGACCTTCATGAATAACCGCTGGGTTTCATTCCTGGTGATTGCAGCTTCCGGCGGCTTGATTTATCTCTTTATGATGACCCTTCCGCAGGAAATCGCTCCACTTGAAGATCGAAGCAGAGTGCGGATGTTTGCCCAAGCCCCGGAGGGAGCTTCCTACGAGTATATGGATAATTATATGGACCGGCTTATTACTTTGGTTCAGGACAGTGTTCCTGAGGCTAAATCTGTGATCTCGGTAACCTCTCCGGGTTTTGGGGCTTCCAGTTCGGTGAATTCCGGTTTTGCCTTTGCCATCCTTAAAGAGCCCGAAAACAGAGAGCGTTCACAGGACGATGTTGCCAATGATTTATCTCAGCTGGTAACGAATCTCAGCGGAGCCCAAACTTTTGTATCTCAGGAACAAACGATTGGCAGCAGCAGGGGAGGTTTACCTGTTCAGTATGTGCTGCAAAACCAGAATTTCGAAAAGCTTAAAGAAGTGATACCCGAATTTCTGGAAGAAGTGAGGAACAACCCGATGTTTACCTATCAGGATGTGGACCTGAAATTCAACAAGCCGGAACTTCAGGTTTCTATTGACCGTGAACGTGCTCAGGATTTAGGCGTTTCCGTACGGGATATTGCCGAGACTTTGCAGCTTTCTTTGAGTGGTCAGCGATTCGACTTTTTTATCATGAATGGAAAGCAGTACCAGGTCATCGGTCAGGTAAGCCGGGCAAACCGTAATGAACCGGTGGATTTAAAGAGTCTGTATGTTCGAAATAACTCGGGCCGCCTCATTCAGCTGGATAACCTGGTAACGGTTGCTGAGCAAAGCAGTCCGCCTCAGCTATATCGCTTTAACCGGTACGCCTCTGCTACTATATCAGCGAGTTTGGCACCCGGAAACACCATCGCCGACGGTATTGAAACCATGGATGAAATAGCAGAAGGGGTTTTGGATGACACGTTCGTAACCAGCCTTGCCGGCCCTTCCCGTGATTTTGTTGACAGTTCCTCCAGCCTTGGCTTCATTTTTCTGCTCGCGCTGGCGTTGGTTTACCTGGTACTTTCGGCACAGTTTGAAAGCTTCCGTGACCCGTTTACCATTATGTTAACCGTACCGCTGGCGTTGGCCGGGGCACTGTTGAGTATGTGGTATTTTAATGAGACGCTGAACATCTTTAGTCAGATCGGGATGATTATGCTGATTGGGCTGGTGACCAAGAATGGAATCCTGATCGTGGAGTTTGCAAACCAGCGACAACGACAAGGACTTTCCATTATGGACGCTATTCTGGATGCTTCTGCCGCCCGTTTCCGCCCGATTTTGATGACCAGTATCTCTACAGTACTGGGAATTTTACCTATTGCTCTGGCCCTTGGTGCCGGCGCCGAAAGCCGAACCTCAATGGGTATTGCTGTAATTGGGGGATTGATTATCGGTAGTTTACTTACCCTGTATGTGATTCCCGCCATGTACTCCTACCTCTCGCCGGTGAAATCCGATGATGATATAATTGACGAAGAGACGATCAAGAAAGCTGAAAAAGAATTAGATACTGCTCCTGTTTAAAATGAAAAGACTGTCCCTGTTTATACTGATTATTGGTACCGCTTGCCTCCTCCAAAAGCCGTTGATGGCCCAGGATACATTAAGCATTGAAAAGGTAATCCGTACCGGACTCGAGAATAATTTTGCCATCCGGATAGCTGAAAACGAAGCGCGGATTTCGGCCAACAATAATTCACCGGGTAATGCCGGTTTTCTGCCGGTGATCTCAGCCGATGGTACGTTCAATGAAAGCGTTGAAGATAATAAGGCCGAATATTCAACCAATGCCATTCCAGACCGAAACGACCAGAATGCCCGGACTACCATATTCAGTTATGGGTTGAATGCAAACTGGACCATTTTTGACGGTTTAACCATGTTTGCCACTTCCGACCGGCTCTCACTGGAAGAGGAAATTGATGAAACAGAAGCCCGGCTTCAGCTTGAGCAGGTGCTGGCCGATATCATCAGCACTTACTACCAGATTGTAGGCCAGCAGAATGCCTATCATGTGCTGGAGAATACCGTTGAGGTATCCAGAGAACGAATTCGTATAGCCGAGACACGGCTTGATTTGGGGTCAGGTTCAGAATATGACCTCATACAATCCCGGGCTGATCTCAATGCTGACCGTGCCGCTCTCATCAGATCCGGAACCGGCCTGAAGCAAGCCAAGATTTTACTCACGCAGGTTTTAGCTGACACGTCTTTATCCGGTTATGATGTAAGTAGCAATATCGTTTTGGGGGAGAAGTTGAGGCTTGAGCCACTCATTGAGGAGGCGCTGCAACAGAATAGTGAATTACAAATTGCACGTTTGAATCAAAATGCTGCCGAAGCTGAAATCCGTGAGATTTCCGGCGAGTTTTTCCCGCAGATTAGTTTAAACGGAGGCTATGGTTACCAGCGGACGGAAACCAGTAGCGGCTTTGCGGATTTTACTGAAACCAGTGGATTTACCTATGGCGTAACGGCTCGGATCAATCTTTTTGACGGAATGAATAAAAACCGGCGCAGACAAAACGCTAAGATTGCTGAGAAAAACCAGGAGCTTCGTCTGCAGGATGTACGCTTTCAGGTTACATCCCAGGTTCGTCAGATTTATGCTCAGTACAGCGATGCCCTTTCCCTGATTGAGCTGGAGAAAGAAAACCTGCAATATGCTCAACAAAGCCAGGAGATAGCCCTGGAGCGTTTCCGGTTGGGAACCATCAACTCGGTTGAATTACGGGAAGCTCAGCAGAGTTTACTCGATGCTGAAAACCGGTTAATTGCCGCCCAAATTGAAGCGAAGTCTGCGGAAACTCAGCTACTTAGATTAAGCGGCCGGTTACTTTCCGCGGGGGAAAAATAGGTTTCTTCTTTAGGTCTATGTAGGAAGCTTGAGAACTAATTAATGGTAAATATTCATTATTTTGATTCTCGGGATTCTGAATGAAAATCCCGGTAATCCTATAATCAAGCTAATCAAGGTTCCATAGTTTTGAACCTTGATTTATGGGATTTTTGGATTTTCTTGATTACCTCAAAGCATCACATTTGGAAAAGGATCTGTACCTATTAATGATTATCTGCAGACAGGTGCTATCGCTCTGAATAACTTTAGGGGCTGGAAGAGTAGCTCAAAAAAATCCCGCTTAGTTACATTCACTCCGGCAAAGTAAAGACCAGTTTCAACCGTGTTCCATTCTCGGAATAGGAAACTTCATCGGCATATTCTTCCATCAGGAAAACACCACGGCCGCTGGTTTTTAGTAAATTTTCCTCAGCCAGGGGATCGGGAATAGATTCCGGATCAAAACCTTCCCCTTGATCTTTTGAATCAAAGATAAGCTTACTATCGTCCTTGTAGGCCTTAATGGTCACGATCTTGGATTCATCCAATTTGTTACCGTGCAGAATACCATTGGTGGCTGCTTCCGAAACGGTAAGCATCAGGCGGGCATAAAATTCATCATTAAAGCCGAGTTCTTCCTGAAGAGCAGCAAGCATATGCTCCACTCTTTCAACTTCCTCGTACGTTGACTGTAGGGTAAGGGTCTGTAGTAATTTCATTTATTAAGCATATATACCACGCAGTTTCAGCGTCGTGGCCACCCGGTCGATGGCATACACGTAAGCCGCTTGACGGAGCGTAATACTATACTTTTCACTCACCATAAACAAGTTGTCAAACGATTCTCTCATCATGCGATTCAGGCGGCGGTTTACGCGCTCTTCCGTCCAGAAATAACCGTGCCGATCCTGCACCCATTCAAAATAGGAAACCGTTACACCGCCTGCATTTGCAAGGATGTCAGGAATGACCATAATCCCATTCTCTTCCAGTAATTTATCGGCATTGGCGGTAACAGGACCGTTAGCGCCTTCTGCTATTATCTTGGCTTTGATCCTGGAAGCATTTTCTTTGTTAATCTGATCTTCTTTAGCAGCAGGAATCAATACATCACATTCAAGTTCAAGCAGATCCTGATTGCTGATGGGCTCAGCTCCGTCAAAACCTTCCAGCGAATTTCCGTGCGTTTGGGAATAGCGAATAGCTTCTTCAATGTCGATACCATTCTTGTTGTAATAACCGCCGCTGATATCGCTGATAGCAATTACTTCAGCTCCTTGCTCATACATAAGCTGTGCAGAAACAGAACCCACATTTCCGAATCCCTGAACTACAACGGTTGTGTTGCTTGGGGAAATGCGAAGTTTACCTAAAGCCGCAAGTGTACAGGTTACCACCCCGCGGCCGGTTGCTTCTTTTCGCCCTTTTGAGCCCCCGAGAATAATGGGCTTTCCGGTAACAACAGCATTTTCTGTTTTCTTTTGTTTCATGCTGTAGGTGTCCATGATCCACGCCATCACCTGCTCATTGGTGTTCATATCCGGGGCGGGGATGTCACGATCGGGTCCAAAAACATCCAGCATGTTGGCGGTGTACCGTCGGGTAAGTCGCTCCAGTTCAGCCTGGGATAAGTTCTTTGGGTTTACCCGAACGCCGCCTTTTGCTCCGCCAAAGGGAACATTGACGACGGCACATTTCCAGGTCATCCAGGCTGCGAGAGCTTTTACCTCATCAATGGTGACGTCTTCAGAATACCGGATTCCACCTTTGGATGGGCCAAGAATACTGTTATGAATTACGCGGTACCCTTCAAACACTTCGATGCGCCCGTCGTCCATGGTTACCGGGATGGAAACCATGACCACCTTTTCGGGACTGGATAAATATTTAAAAACACCCTCATCTAAATCGAGAATTTCCGCTGCGAACCGAAAGCGCTCCATCATGGAAGCAAAGGGGGAGTCGTGTGCAATATGAGGAACCGGTTCTTTGTAATAACCGCTGGCAATAGAGTCTTTTGTGGACATCGTCTGTATTTGATGGTTTTGTAGCTTGAATCGCTCAAAAAAGCGGTTCCAAATATAAAAGGAATATGGAAAACAAGTATAACTTTATAGAAAAAAGACGATGAAATTTTGGCAGAAACCAGCGCAGTTCAGTATCGAAATGTTAATCTGTCTTCAGAAAGCCTTTTCAGTTTTTGTCAAGATAAATAATCGACCATTTGGCTCATGATGTGTTTTAAAGCCAGCCAATACTTTAGGTGAAAATCGCCATTGTTATAAAATTGTTAAGTATCGGGCAAATCGGCTTCTCGTAACACTGTCTTAACATGAGCTTAGTACCCTTGGGCAAAATTCAGCACACTAACTCATATCAATGTCTAATACACAACCGAACGAAAGTGAACAAAGTCCGATAGAACGGTTAATCCCAACGGGTTTTTATGATGTAATTAAACAGGAACGAATTTTTATAGGCCTGATTGGTCTTTTCTTTTTTATCTCCGGTGTGGTTTTCCCTTATGCAGAACTGGCCATGTGGGTCGGTTTCATTTTTGCCGGATACTCTGCCATTGCCAACGACAGTATTCAAACCATCGGTACCTTTCTGGCTTCCAACATGGACAAAAAATGGTGGATGCTTTGGTTGTGGATCGGGGGAATTTTCCTGGTCACTGTTTCTGTAAGCTGGTATATATTTGACGGGGATGTAACGTACCAGCGGCTGTCATCCAAAGGGTTTTCGGAAGCACCCACTGAGTTTTCATTTCTTCAGGTAGCCGCGCCTGTATTCTTGTTGATACTGACCCGTATGCGGATGCCGGTTTCAACTACCTTCTTATTGTTAAGCTGTTTCGCTACTTCTGCTGAGGGTATTACCTCGGTGCTCGGCAAGAGTTTACAGGGATATGGAATTGCCCTTGTAACCGGACTTTTAGTATGGTTATTAGTTACAAATACTATTGAGAAAAGATTTAAAGGAGAGCCTAAAAAATTCTGGCTTCCGCTGCAGTGGATTATTTCCGGTACGCTTTGGGCTGTCTGGGTTATGCAGGATGCTGCCAACATCGCGGTGTACTTACCACGGTCGTTAGAGTTTTCTCAATTCCTTGGATTTGCACTCTTCATTTTCTTCGGCCTTGGACTGCTGTTCTACCTGAGAGGGGATAAGATTCAGGAGATCGTGACCGAGAAATCCCGGGTTACCGATGTCCGTTCTGCGACCATCATCGACTTTGTGTACGCTATCTTGCTTGTGTACAAACTGACAATTAGTACAGTGCCTATGAGTACCACCTGGGTATTCCTGGGGCTGCTTGCCGGCCGTGAAATCGGAATGAGCATTATGGACGGAAAGGAGAAAGGGCGGCCTATGGGCAAAGTGCTTGGGATGGCATTCAAAGACCTGACCTATGCATTGATTGGTCTGGCTGTATCTATCGTACTGGCAATTTCTATTAACGATGAAGTGCGAGAGCAGTTGTTGGGATTGATTGGCTATTGATATTTAAAGGCAAATACCTCATACTAAGGCGTGCTCACATTGGTGAGTACGCCTTTTTTTTGTTTCATACTCTGCATTCTTCATGAAAGTAAACAACTGAAATATCATCAACAGAACGTAAACCGGATGCACTATGAACGCCAACGTGTTAGTTTTAAATCAAGACTACCAACCGCTTAGTATTTGTTCTGTACAGCGGTCCATGAAACTGATCTTCCTTGAAAAAGCGGAACTGCTTCATGACGATCCGGAGAAAGAGGTGCGTACTCCCCGCGAGTCTTTCCAGTTCCCTTCTGTAATCAGATTGCGAAACTATATCCGGGTTCCTTACACTAAAATTGTGCTTTCCAGAAGAAATGTAATGCGCAGGGATGATTTCACCTGTCAGTACTGCGGGAAAAAGTCAGATCTTACCATCGATCATATCATCCCGAAAAGCCGGGGTGGTAAAGATACCTGGGAAAACCTGACCACCGCCTGTGATAAATGTAACGTACATAAAGGAAACCGCACGCCGAAAGAAGCCCGTATGCCGCTGAAGAAGAAACCGTACCGCCCGATCCCAATCACCTTCTTCCGCGACTCCAACGGCGGCGTTCAAGAGCCCTGGAAACCCTATTTGTATATGACATAACAAACATCGAACAAAGAACACCCAACACTGAACGTATAAGTTCAAAGTTGAATGTTCGATATTCCTTGTTCAATGTTCATGGGCCTCTGTCAACCGTCCTGAAAAAGCCTTATCTTTAGAGTTCATTTAACGTCAAGAAGTGTTTTTAAACTTCCTTTCTATGAGTAAAAAAGGCAGAGTATTAGTAGCCATGAGTGGCGGAGTCGATTCATCTGTAGCAGCTGTGATGTTGCAGGAACAAGGTTATGAAGTAATCGGCATCACCATGAAAACCTGGGATTATCACCGGAGCGGCGGAAATTCTGACAAAGAAACCGGCTGTTGTACGGTGGAGTCTATGAATGATGCGCGACACATTGCGGTGAATCATGGGTTCAAACATTTTATCGTTGATATCCGCGAGGAGTTTGGCGACTGGGTTATCGACCGTTTTGTGGATGATTACCTGGGTGGGAGAACACCAAACCCATGCGTGCTTTGTAACACGCACATTAAATGGGCGGCTTTGCTTAAAAGAGCGGATAACCTGGGCTGTGATTTTATCGCAACCGGGCACTATGCTAAAGTTCGGGAAGAAAATGGCCGCTATGTAATTTCACGGGGACACGATCCCAAAAAAGATCAGTCGTACGCTTTATGGGGAGTGGCTCAAAAACATTTGGCACGAACTATTTTCCCACTTGGAAACTATCCCAAAACTGAAATCCGGCAGATTGCTGAAGACCACGGACTGTTGAATGTAGCTAACAAGCCGGATTCGTATGAAATCTGCTTTGTACCGGATGATGATTACCGTCGCTTCCTCAGAGACCGTGTGGATGGACTCGAAGAGCGGGTGTCCGGCGGCAAGTTTGTAGATAAGGACGGAAACATCGTTGGCGAGCATGAAGGTTATCCGTTTTATACCATCGGGCAGCGGCGTGGGCTGGATTTAGCCATGGGCAAACCGGTGTATGTTACGCACATCGATCCGGCCACCAATACCATTACCATCGGTGAAAAGGAAGACCTGGTAAGCTCTACGCTTATTGCCGGGGAAATGAATCTGATCAAGTATGACAAAATTCCTGAAGACAACATGGAGATTACGGGCGCCATCCGCTACAATGATGACGGTGCGATTGGTCAGCTTACCCAAATCAGCGACAATGAAATGAAAGTTCACTTTCCGGCCGGAAGGGAAGCAATCACTCCCGGTCAAGCTATTGTGTGCTACGAAGGGGATGATGTGGTAGCCGGCGGCTGGATCAAAAAAGTGAGTGTAGGCATGGATGATTTAATTCCCGCCTGATATATTCCCGCGAAACAACTCTTATCCTGAGGCGTTTAACAATCCGTCTATCTAACCAAAAAATATCACTATGAAAACAAGACGACTATTTGTTACTGCATTATTTTTATTTGCCATTCTTTTCTCCTCAGCTGCTTATGCTCAGTTTGAAGGGCATATTACCATGAACCTTTATGGGGAGGACAACGGACAGAAAGAGGTGAGTGAACTGAATCTTTACGCTACTGCTGATCGCATCATGATTAAAGGAGAGGAAAGCCTGGAAGTGATGGGCAAAGTAAGTGCCGGCGGATTGCTGATCAGAAATGATATGAAAGACTTTATCATCATGACGGAGAAAGATAAAGCCCTGCAGGCAACTAAAACCGGAATAGAATCTCTTGTTGAAATGCTGTTCAGCTGGTCCGGAGAATCGGAAAGCTCTTCATCGGATACCCCTGAAGCCGAATATGAGTACACTGACCGTACCAAAACTATTCTGGGGTACGAAACAACAGAACTGATCATCAGAAGTACAGATGACCCTGAAAACTACCTTTCCGTGTGGCTGACTCCCGGAATCGACATCAACTGGGGAATGCTTGCTGAGCCGTGGAAAGGAATGCCGAAAGACATTGACAAAGAACTAAATGGCATGTCTCAGGATGTGATCTTTAAAGGCAAAAACTTCCCCCTGATGATTGAAGTGGTTGAAGGAGATGAGCGTAAGGTTGTAATGGATGTGAAAAATGTAAACCGATCGAGCATTGCCAAAGCCATGGTGGAAGTTCCATCCGGCGTTCAGCTAATAAGCCTGCAGGAATACATTTTCAGCATGATGATGGAATAAATTTTCCCCGAAAGTAAAGAGAAAAAGAAAGGCGCTGTTCAGTTAAGAACAGCGCCTTTTTTGTTGAGGTATAAGCTGTTGGGCTTATTTAATAAGTGTCATTTGCTTGGTCAGTGTCTGTCCATTTGCCTGTAAGCGGTAAATGTAAATACCGGATGCTAATGCACTGGCATCAAAGTTCACGGAATGCTCACCGGCAGTGAAGCGTTCATTGGCAACTACGGCTACTTCTTGTCCCAGCATGTTATAAACAGTCAGGGAAGCCTGGCCTGCTTCAGCAAGGGAGAAGTTAATGCTTGTAGTTGGGTTGAACGGATTCGGGTAGTTTTGTCCCAGTTCAAACTGCTCGGGGGTTCCGGAGAATGTATCTTCATTGGACGTTACCGTTCCTCGTTCAACATTTGCAGAACGTGGTTCACTGGTCGCTTCGTCGCTGCCATCGGTGGCAATCACGCGGTGGTACACGGTTGTTGAAGCACCTACATCAATTCCAAGATCGGCAAGAAGCGTATCCAGAGCGCCGAATGTGGTTTCAAAAGTTGTAGAAGCACCAACATTGGCGTTTACAACAACATTGCTGAATGCCGCATCCGTAGATAGCTGCCAGATGTAAGCCAGCTCATTTCCGTTACTATCGGTAGCAGCTTCCCAGGTGGCTTCAAAAGCGGTGGATGCTTCACCATCAAGAGAAAGCGTTACATCATCCGCGGGTCCGGTAAGCATCGGAGCCGATGGAGTGAAGTTGGAAGAAAACAGAACTTGTCCTCTTAACTCTCCACCATTGAAATTTTCGGAGTGTACATTTACGTATATGCCTTCTTCAAAAAGTGTGGTTTGTTGCTCGGAAGACAACGAAAACATGTTGTCGGAGGGAATTATGGTTCCTGCGGTATCATTTTCACTCAGGGTAATATCCAATCCAAAAGCTACTCCACCGTTGGCGTCAACACTGCCTGAGTGTAAGTGACCACTGGTACCGGCAATTTCAATAGCTGAGCTGCTTAATCCTTCAAATCCACCACTAACCATGATGTTGCCATTGCTCATGTACTCTACAGCGGCAGCGCCGAAAGCATCACTCATAATAGGCTGAACTTCATGTACGCCGGACAGATTGGTATGAAAGTATGCAGCTGCATCTCCCATCACTTGTCCGCGGATTTCTCCGGCAGGATTCTCAACGCTATGCACATTTACATACATATTGCGTGCAAATAAAGCTGTTTTCTGCTCAGCAGTCAAAGTGTATTCGTTGTTCGTTGCAGAATAGGTAGCTGCCGTAAGTTCTGTATTTACGTCCGCATCCAGGGTGATGGCTACGCCGCCATTTTCTCCGGCATGGCCTACATGAAGATGAGATCCCACTTGTGCATTAAAGGAGGATTCCAATCCGGCAAAAGAACCGGTTACAATTAGCGTATCGTTATGTACTTCCAATACGGCAGATCCGGCAGCATCAGTAGTAGCTGATGGAACCTCCGCACTTCCTGAAAGCTGTGCAAAAAAGGTAGTGGAAGCAACCGGAACTACTTGACCGCGTAATTCTCCACCTGCATACGCTGTGGTATGGATGTTGGTGTAGAAACTACGGTTCATCAGTGCTGTTTTTTGCTTAGCGGTAAGTTCAAACCGGTTGTCGGAAGCCAGGTAAACACCGGAACGATTATCCGTGGCTAACTCTGCATCCAGTGTAAGAGCAATGCTGCCATTAGACCCTGCGGGGGCAATGTGAAGGTGAGAACCTCCGGCAACAGTAGCATCAAAATCTCCTTCAAGGTCGGAGAAAGAACCGGATACGAATAAAGAATCTTCAACCAGTTCAAATACTAAGGAACCGCTGGCCATAGTTTTGGCAGCCGGTACTTCAAAAGCACCGGAGAGATTAGACCGATAGTAAGCATCGGCTTCGGGTACAAGTTGTCCGCGTAGTTCTCCGGCGGCATAATTCTCGGAGTGAATGTTGATGTACAATCCACGCATCATCAGGGTATCAACCTGTCCGGAAGTCAATGTAAAGGTGTTTTCAGAACCTACAAAAGCTCCGCCCTGGCTGTCTCCGTCAGCGTTTATAGTTAGTGGGAAAAGTACTGCGCCGCTTTCTCCCGCCATTCCGGTATGGATATGAGCTCCACCGGCAATTTCGGTTGCTATGGCACTGCTCAGGTTATCGAACGAGCCTTCTACAACCAGTTCATTCCCGTTCAGCGTTGCGGTTACAGAACCGCTGGCCGTGGAAGTAATAGGGGTGGCTTCGTTACTTCCGCTTAGTTGTGCTTCAAATACTGTTTGTGCGTTTGAGAAGGAGGTAAATCCAAACATCAGTAAACACAAAGCAGTTAAAAAAGATGGTAACTGTTTTAGCGTCTTCATTTGATTTAGTTTTTATTAGAATTAAGAAATACCCATAAGGATATTCGGTCTCTTGACTAATCTGTACGAGATAAATCGCCGCACAGATTGTTTTGTACTAAATCAAAGAAGTGTAAGCGGATAATGTTTCGGATTTATCCGCGGATAAAATTATTCTAATATGCTGTGGTGGATTACATATTGCCAAGCAGGTACATATCGCCGGTAGGCTGTGGTACACCACCTTTAGGTTCCATGGTAATGGCAAAGGCACCTTCTCGGGCATCGCTTTGCAGCTGCTCGATCTTGAAGAAGTTATCCCGTTGCGGGTCATCAACCGCAAATACTCCGGCACTGATAGGCTGGCCGTTCACGATAAACCATAGCTGATAATCCTTATCGCTGGGAACCACCGGCATGTTGGCTACCTGAAGCAGGGCACGGCCGCCTTGTTTATCCCAAACTACTTTTCCATAACCATTTGGGTTGGTGTTTTCCATGCCGGCCATCATTACGAGGTCCACTTCGCGGGCTTCAAGGATAGTAAGCAGCTCTTCTTTCCGCTGTACTTCGCTTTCAAGTAACTCTATAGTAGTTTCTTGCTGAGCTATAGTTTGAGACTGGCCCCGCATGTCTTCTTCCAGAGATTGCGAGTAAAACAACAATCCAATAGACGTAAAGATAAAGATGAAGGAAGCTGCTACAGCTGCCCGGTACCATCTCATAATATGGACAGGGGCTTGTGTTCTCTTTGACGATTGATTGTCAGCCACTCCGGTTGCCATTTGCATAATGCTCTCTTTTACGGAGAGGGAAGGCTGCTCAGCCGGGGCAAGCGTAGCCATTTCGGCAGCTACTGCTTTTAATTCATCATAAAGGGTAAGTTGGGCTTCATCGGCTTCAGCCAACAAGCGCTGAAATTCCTTTTCTTCACTATCGCTCAACGCATTGAGCACGTGCCCCGTACAAAGCTCGGTAAATCTGTTATTGTCGTTGCTCATAATTCTATTTCCTTCGCTAAAAGCTCTCTTAATTTTATCATACCGTCTCTCATTCGTGTTTTAACAGTGCCGAGAGGGATGTCGTATTCGTCTGCGATTTCACTTTGGCTCATCCCGTTAAAATAAGCCACTTGTAATACCTTCCTTTGTTTGTCAGATATTTGGTCCAACGCATCCCGCAATTTTTTTGCGCGATCGGTTAATATGGTGTTTTCCAACGGATCTGTTTCATCTGAATACAGCGGATAAAAAACGTCCTCATTATCCAGGCTGGTTGATTGTTTCTTCTGTTCCTTATAAACCTTGGACCGTAACCGGTCAATCGATTTATTTCGGGTTAAGGAAACAATCCAGGTGTACACAGTTCCTCGTTCCAAATCAAACTGTTCAGCTTTTTCCCAGATCTGTGTAAACACTTCCTGAAGCGTATCTTCCGCTTCCTCTCTTTTTTTGAGGATGGATAGAATCAGGCCAAACAACAGTCTGTTATATTGATCATACAATTCGGAGAGGGCAGAAGCGTCCCGCGCCTTAATGCGAGCCATAATGTCCCGGTCCCTTTCCTCGTCCTTTGTCAGGACTTTACCAATCGTAGATAAAATAAAAAATAGCATAAATGTCTGATGTGATTATATACGCAGGCCGTTCAACATTGGATTGACATCCTGATAAAATTATGACGTAAATAAAAGGAAAAACTGATCATTAACCCAAAGCTTTCTTCATTTTTTTCGGATTATTAATGGGTTGATCGCAGGCGAAATTCCTGCATATATATAACGTAGGCTCATCATCCAGTCTTTTTTGGGCAGCCACATAGTCCGCAATTTCAGCCACCGATTCCTGATGCTCATCAGTAATCCAATGCAGTACTTTGAAAGGGGTGAACCGGTTTCTGAGCAGCTCAAATACTTCCTGTAATTCTGAAAACTCGCCACGCAGTGTTATCTCTTTTGCTTCTGCATGTAAGAACTGAATGGCCTGCATGCTGTGACAAATACTTGCGCCCGATCGGATTAAATCAGCAGAGAAAGTCCGGCCGATCTTATCTGCATAATCTTCCAGCGTAGTGTTTCCGGTAAGCCTGCTTAAACGGATCAGGTTCGTCATGGCTACTGAGTTAGAGGAAGGCATAGCACCATCGAAAATTTGTTTCTGGCGCCCATAAACCTGGTCCTCATCCGCAATGCTAAAATAGAATCCGCCTTTGTCCTCATCCCAGAACTGCTCAATGAATTGATCATTCAGCTGCACGGCTTTTTTGAGGTATTCCGGCCTTCCGGTAGATTCGTACAGCTCAATCAGCCCCCAGGTCAGAAAGGCGTAATCATCGCCCATAGCATCAATAGCGGCGTCGCCGTCATTGTAACGATGCAGCAGTTTGTCACTTTCTTTAAGATTTTCTTTGATGAACTGAAAGGCATTTTCGGCGAGGCGGGTAAATCGTTCTTCACCAAAAGCGAAACCGGCCTTTGCCAAAGCGGCTATCATTAGCCCATTCCAGTCAGTAAGGATTTTATCATCCAGCAGGGGATGTACCCGTTCATCCCGCTGCTCAAAAAGCGTGGTTCTTATTTCTTCAAACCAGGAAAGCTGTTCAGCAGTTAGTACTGCATTCAGGTGAGGGATATTCTTGCCGGTTTGCTGTCTGGTGGCTTCATCCTCAAAGTTTCCTTCTTCGGTGATATTGAAAAGGTCAGTAAACAGCGAGGCGTCATCAGAAAGCAGGGATTCGATTTCACTTTTTTCCCACACATAAAATTTCCCTTCTTCACCTTCACTGTCGGCATCTTCGGCGGAGTAAAACCCGCCTTTGGGATGGAGCAAGTCGCGTTCCACGTATTCGGCAATCTCATAAACCGTTTGTTTGAAAAGCGGGTTTTGAGTGGCTTGCCACCCTTCCGTATAAGCCATCATCAGAAGTGCCTGATCGTACAGCATTTTCTCAAAGTGGGGGAGCAGCCATTTCTGATCGGTGGAGTAACGGTGGAAGCCAAAACCGATATGATCCCAGATTCCGCCCAGGCGCATTTTCTCCAGTGTATCCGTTACCATATCCAGGAACCGGTCTTTTCCGGTCAGCTTCCACTGCCGAAGCATAAACATCAGGTTGTGGGGACTGGGAAATTTCGGGGCCGATCCAAAGCCGCCATGTTCGCCATCATATCGTTGGGCTAACTGCTCGGCCGCAAAGTCGGCAGCTTCGGTTCCGGGGAATTTTCCACTTTCAAACTCCTGAGATCGGGTAAATCCTTCCCGGATTTTAGCCGTGGCTTTCTCCACTCTTTTGGGCTCGTTCTTCCACATACCCTTCACTCCGGGAATAAGCTGTCGGAGGCCAATTCTGTCGTACCGTGCTTCTTTTGGGATGTAGGTGCCGGCAAAAAACGGTTCTTTATCCGGCGTCATAATAATAGTCAAAGGCCAGCCGCCTTGTCCGGTAAGCATCTGGCACACCGTCATATAGGTGCTGTCAATATCCGGCCGTTCTTCCCGGTCCACTTTCACATTGATGAACGCCTCGTTCATGAGCTCGGCAATGTCCGGGTCTTCAAAACTCTCGTGAGCCATTACGTGGCACCAGTGGCAGGTGGCATACCCGATGGAAAGAAAGACGGGCTTATTCTCTTCTTTGGCTTTTTGGAAGGCTTCCTCACCCCAGGGATACCAATCCACAGGATTGTCAGCATGTTGTTTAAGGTACGGGCTTTTCTCGTCTTTGAGTTTATTCGGCATGATAATCTTTTTTGAATCGCTGACTGTAGTCAACGATAAATCGATCGTATTTCGTTTTCATTAGGGGTGAAGTGATAAGGAAGTCGGCCGAAGACCGGTTACAGGCCATCGGGATGTTATACACAATACTGATACGCTGGAGGGCCTTTACATCCACATCGTGCGGTTGGGCCTGCAGCGGGTCCCAGAAAAAGATCATGACATCAATTTCATTCTGAACGATAGCAGTACCAATCTGAAGGTCGCCCCCGAGAGGGCCACTTTTAAAAGTAAAAACCGGCAGGTCTAATTTATCAGAGACCAGTGAACCGGTAGTTCCGGTACCAAACAGGTTATGTTCGGAAAGGTGATCGCGGTTGTATTCGGCCCAGTCCAGTAAATCCGCTTTACGGTGATCGTGGGCAATCAGCGCAATATTCTTTTTGGGTTTCATGGGCTGAACACTATCCGCAATGGATGGATGTAATTGCTTTGCAGACATAAGAAGATGTTGAGTTGAGTGAGTATGTATTACTCAAAGATGCGAAGTGATGGGCAATTATAAAAACGGTTTAGGAGGGAAAGGAGGTTGGAAACGCTTTTAATTTTTTGAATCTCTCTGCTAAGTTCCAGTTTCTATCACACCCCGTCCCGATTTAAAACGCCTTCGATATATGCTAATGTATTTTGGAATTTATGCTACAATTTGTGGGGTCGCACCATCATGAAATATTTCAAGCAGATTTCCTTCTTTATTGAATACAGCAACTCGACTTTTACTGGCACCCAATAGACAATGAACAAAACATTCAAAACGAAATCCCAAAGTCATTTCCACAACATAGACTTCCTCAAAAGAACCAAGTAATTGGTCAGGTGTTGGATTCGTATATCCTTGTTCATAAATCTTAAAAGAATCATGAAAACTAACTTTGGCTTCATATTCTAATTCTGCTGTTTTATAATAATCGTCTTGTTCTTCAGCAGCAAGGGAATCAATAAAACTTTCATAGTATTCAATTGCATCAATAGTTAAGGCAAAGGGTAAATACACACCCTCATATCTTGAATACCACCAATACTCTGTTTCAGGAACCAACTCTTGTTGCCAGGGAGAAACAGCGGCTAATACACTATCTCGGGGAGGGTATTCTGTTTCCGCTTTTTCAATAAGTTCTTCTTCAAATTCATTCTCAGCAATTCTTTCAATGGTTTTTGTATAAAATTCATTCTCGGAAGAATCAGCTGGATTGTCTGAACAACTAAATTGTGCGGTTGTTAGAAATAAAATTAATAAAGCTGTTGTAATTCTCTTCATGACTATTGGTTTTAGCGTAAAACGTCTTGTTAGTGCACCTAATACAAATGCAATGGAAATTCATCGTTTTCATCACAATATGTTGATGCTTTGTAAAGCAAGTAAAATGCGACTACAGAAACTATATTAATTCCAACAAATGCTAATTCTGTTTGGGCTTCAAAACTGGCAAGAAAGGAAGGGATAATACCTGCTGAAAATCCGGTATAATTACCAATTGAAAAGAATACATAGATAAATCCAGTTGCATAATAAATAAAGCCCCCAATATGTATTTGGAGCGATTGGAGCAGAGCAGTAACTAACCCTATCAAAAGTCCTAATTGCTTTTTTTGAAAAATTAATATTGCAGAAACCAAAGTTGCCAGGTAAAGAAGAACAATTACTATGAATACTCCCCATTGAATAATATTAAGTTCCAATGTCACTGAAAACATTTGAGGCAAAATTAGAATGGAAGACAATAATTGATAGACTGCTATTGCTCTGAGTGAAAAATTAGGACTTATTGGTTTTTCCCGATAGGACCTGGAGGGCTTACCGTTTTCTTTGTTGGTTATATTCAAGGAAACAGGATGGGCTGTTCGCTCTTCTAAAATTTCTTCGGCATTAGTTATTTCTTCAGAACTGAATTGATTTGGATTTTGAAGTACATGACGTAATTGCTCGTCATTTTTTTCTTTCATGTTCTTCTTTAAAAATCCGTTGGGCATATTCTATTTATTTTGTTGCACTAATACCCCAGCACTTAAACGGCACGGGGATTATGATATGATTGAAGTAGCAAAATTAATTTTTTGCAATCAAGTTTCCATAATACCTCGTCCATATGTTCCGATTATTCGGTGCGCCCGATTCAAAACACCTTTTTATGCCTGAGCAGCCTTAATTGGAGTAATTTCTTTGCTTGGACGGTGTGAGGATAAATCATGCATAGCTTGTAGATTTAACCAAAATTCAGGGGAGGTATTTAACGCTTTTGATAGCAGCCAAGCTGTATCCGAAGATATGCCTCTTTTTCCCCGAACAATTTCATTAATTCGTTGGATGGGAACACCCAGATGGTCAGCTAATTCCTTCTGCGTTAATTCCATTGGTTCCAAGTACTCTCTCAGTAAAATTGTACCGGGATGTGTAGTTGTTCTGTTTTGTGGAATCATGGGCTTCACCTTTTTCTAATGATAATCGATAATGGCTACATCAAAAGCACTGGAATCTTCCCAACGAAAAACGATTCTCCATTGGGCATTAATTCGAATACTGTAATATCCTTTATACTCTCCGCGTAATGCTTCTAATCTGTTACCCGGAGGTGATCTTAAATCATCTAAAGAGGTAGCCGCATTCAGTATATCCAGTTTGTAAATGGCTGAATCAAGGATTTGAGTAGGTAACTTTCGAACTTTACTGCTCGAATTTCCATGAAACAGATCTGATGTTGCTTTATCTCCAAATGATTTGATCATTCTTTAAATTAATGGATTAACGGTATCCATGCAACGAAATTGTTTTGTAAAGGAATAACGGCCTGCGGTTAGGTGTACTAAGGACTGCCTTGCCCCAGCATAATTTCTACGACCTTATTTCTTTGTAAACAGAAAGAAATACCTGTTGTCGTATAATCCCCAAATTTACCTGATTCGTAATATGAGACTATGTTGTCACAACTTAATTTAAACCAATGCCAGAGTTCATCAATAGGTTCACCATAAGCAGCAACAATCTCTTCCTTTGTACTTCCAATCGAGATATTCCTGGGTGTTGATAGCGAATCTTTAGTAAGTGAAAACAGATACAAGTAAGCCTTATCAGATTTCCCGGATTGTGAGAACCAAAGCTCCATTCCATCGTATCGTACGATAGTATTCTTTGCTGGTTCATAGCATCGTTTACAATCAGATTCTTTTAGATCTAATGGTTCACCTTTAAGTACTAGAATAGAATCAAGTGTTAAGCCAGTTCTATATTCTCCTGCTTGATAATCTTTTCTGGATAGCTCTTGAGCTAATAGAGCTTGTGGTAAAAAAAACAAAATGATAAGGATGAGTTTATTCATGTAACTATGGTTAAATACACCTAACGACCTAGCGTTTAAACGGCCTAGGGATTATTAATTGGTTGAAGTAGCAAAATTAATTCCTGGCAATCAAGTTCCATTGCGCCCGGTATAACGTCTCAGCGTTTAAGTGGTGAATCTGCGTTTAATTATTAAAGTTCCGTACCTTAAGCGAGTCCGAAACGTTACTATTTAATGAACTTTGGCGTTGAATTATTACGAAATAAATTATAACATTGTTATAACAATTAATGGTTAACGGTTATAATTATGGAAACAAAGATCAGAAAAATTGGAAATAGCTTAGGAGTAACGCTTCCAAAGCAATTGATAGATGAACTTCATCTCAAAAGTGGTGACAAATTAACCATAGAAAAAAAAGGTGCTAATTTAGAACTCAAACCAATAGACCCCGAGTTTGAAGAGTGGGCAGAAGCCTATCGCCAGGCAAACACTGATTATAAAGAAGTGTTGAAAGAACTGGCGAAATGATAAAATTCTTGGATAAAGAAACTATTCTGGCTTTTCATAGTGATCTGGTTAAAACATACGGCGGCAAGCAGGGGATTCGAGATGAAGGTTTGTTGGAATCTGCACTCGCCCAACCACAAGCAAGTTATGGAGGGGAGTATGTTCATAGCAACATTTTTGAGATGGCAGCTGCCTATGGATTTCACATTTGTAAGAATCACCCATTCTTCGATGGAAACAAGAGAACAGCTTTGGTGGCGATTTATACTTTTCTGTACGTTAATGGCTATCGCCTGCAAGCTGAGAAAAAGGGGTTGTATGCTGTAATGATTGATTTAGCAAATGGGAATCTCGAAAAAGAAGAGTTAGTAAAATTCTTAGAGGAGAATGCGAAAGAAAGAAAATAGCTTCGTTTACCTAACATATAATTATATCAACGAAACTCCGCCTCAAACCTAAATAACCAGTCGCATCGGCGGGCGCTCCAGGCGGATCTGCTTCACCTTGAATTCTTCGTCGTCAAAGCCTTTGAGCTCTTTCATGCTTTCTTTCACGAAGAAGGTGTCGGAGTGTTTGTCGAGATACAGCTGCACATCGGGGTGATTGAAGACCGCTTCCGAAACCATGATTTCTTTTTCAGAGGCAATATCGACCAGGCGGGAGGCAATGTTGACCGTAGTTCCAAAATAGTCGATGCGTCCGTTCAGGTTTACAGCGGTACAATCCCCAAAATGGACACCGGCCTTGATTTTGAAGGCATCGCCCATAGAGGTGGAGGTCGTAAATATCTGCTGGATGCGCTGTACGGCTTTAAGAGCTGAAACCGGCTCCCAAAAAACAGCCATCACCGAATCCCCGATGGTCTTTACAATACCCCCGCGTTCCTCAGCTACAATCTGTTGTATAATCTTAAAATGCCCCATCACGCGGCCAATAGCTGATTCATCGCCTTCCTGAACGTAGAGTTCGGTAGAATTCATTAAATCCGTGAACAACATGGTTACTTCCGAAGCCTTCACCTTGCTCGTTTCTTTCAGGGTTTCGCGGGAGAATAACTCTCTGAAATCGTGCGAAGAACTGACCTCGCTGGCGTAAATGGCTTCTTCTTTCCAATTCAGTTTATCAATAAAACAGACGGCTTTCTTGGAAGAACGGTTACTGATAATCAGGTTGGGATTGGTAGAAATGGTGATTTCCTGTCCGTCCAGTTCCTCATCCGTAATAAAAACGGTGATATTGTCGGCTCCTTCTTCCCGCACGTGCAAAATCAGGTGGCCTTCATGATTATGGGTCCGGAACAGGTAGGTGCCTTCTTCCAGTTGTATTTGCGGATACCTTTCGCTCCCTATATCAATACTTTGCTGGGTTACACGGTGCGGTTTGGATTGAGGTCCACCCAGAGAATACTTTTTATCGGTGATTTTACGGATCAGCGGATGAGGAGTGAACACCAGGTGGGTGTTCCGGTTGAAGTCCATCATGTAATCGGATTCACAGTCGTTGCAATACAGATGAACCCGGGCTTCCCGCATCTTACGAAAGGTATGCTTGGGCGATTTACATTTTGGGCAGCATACATCCCAGCTGAAATCCAATAAGTCCAGCTTAGCGGCATGAAGGAAAACATTCAGCACGGAGTATTTTTTCTCTCCCCAATACTCGGCAAGGGAATAGGGGTGAATGCGTTCCAGCTCTTCATCATCGGCAAGTTGAATGAGATCAAACAGCCGGTTTACAATACGTTTTCGTTTGCTGTTTTCAATTAGCTGTGCTTTAATCGTTTTAATTTTACGCTCAGCACCACGGACCAGTTTTTTGGGTTTTGAAATTTCGTAGGGCCTCAGATTTTTGGAAATGCTTTCGTCAACCTGCTGCAGATACTTGGCTAACCGTCGCTTAATTATATATTCGACGTATGCTTTTATGATGAAGGAAAACAGGGGATTGGTAGGCTGTATCCAAATCTTGATACTGACCCGGGTTTCATGATCCAAAGAAATAAATTCAGTTGAAAACCGGAGCTCTTTCAGGATTCCAAGTTTATAGTGACGGCTCACCCCAAAACGGTAAGGGTACTCCCAGATATAAGGAGTTTGACGCCAGCTTACATACGATTTGAGCTTGTTGTGACTGAGTTCTAACGAACCTTTGGGGGTGCTTCGGGAAAGAGAGGTTTCGCTGACGGGGGTGGCACCTAATATTCGGAATATCCGGTTGGTATCCGAAACGTAAGGCCACAGCTTTGCCGGTGACGCCGACAGGCTAAATTGCCAGTGATAAAATTGCTGTTGTCCTTCTTTCATTTAACTAACCGAATAACTCTATTAATATAAAGGTTCGAAACTTGATGGATGAACCCGTATCTTTATCGTTACTAAATAGAGTTTCTGTAAAGTTAAATGTTACAAAATTTTAATAGACAATAATAATGGCAAAAGAACGAACACTGACTATTCTCAAACCCGATTGCGTACGAAAAGGACTGATCGGAGAAGTAACAAAACGAATTCAAGAGGCCGGATTTTCTATCCTGGCAATGAAAATGACACGGCTTACCAAAGACACAGCCGGCGGTTTCTACGCGGTTCACAAAGAGCGACCTTTTTATGATGAGCTTTGCGAATTCATGAGCAGCGGCGCTTGTGTGCCAATGATCCTCGAAAAAGAAAACGCAATTGCTGACTTCCGTGAATTGATAGGTGCTACTAACCCTGCTGAAGCTGATGAAGGTACCATTCGTGCCGACTTCGCCGACAGCGTTGGAGAAAATATCATTCACGGTTCCGACTCTGTAGAAAACGGAAAAATTGAAGGCGCTTACTTCTTCGCGGAATCTGAAGTAGTGGCAAATCAAGCTTAATTAATTCCTGCATTCATACTACATTCAAGCCTCTCAGATTTTCTGAGAGGCTTTTTTATTTCCAAGTACATTCTACCAATGAAGAATAACTACTTTTTGATTTTCCTAAGCCTGATTTTGCTCGGTTGTTATTCCCAACAGCCGCAAACGGTCAGAACCGTGAAAACCGGTGCCGAAGTGTTACTGGATGAACACCTGACTGAGTTAGCGGGGAAGAGAATCGGGTTGGTGATGAACCCGACTTCCCGGGTTGATGGGGTTCATATGGTGGATACCCTGTTGAGCCTTGGGGTGAATGTCACCGCTTTGTTTGCGGCCGAACATGGTTTTCGTGGAGAAGCCGGTGCGGGTGAACAAATTAGGGACGGAGTAGATCAGGAAACCGGGTTGCCGGTATTTTCGCTGTATGGTTCCACCAAAAAACCAACCCTTGAAATGCTGCAAGGTGTCGATCTTTTGTTGTTTGATTTGCCCGACATGGGCGTTCGGTTTTACACCTACAACTCTACGATGGGCTTGGTGATGGAGTCCATAGCGGAAAACGATAAAGAGCTGTGGATTCTGGACCGTCCGAATCCGCTGGGAGGAAATTATGTGGCCGGATGGATTCTTCGGGAGGAGTATAAATCTTTCGTGGGCTCATATCCTATGCCTATTGCCTATGGGATGACGATGGGGGAAATAGCCCGAATGGCAGTGGGAGAGCAGTGGCTGGATTTACCTGCCGAGCCAAACTACAAAGTAATAAAAACATCCGGCTGGAAGCGCGACATGCGTTGGCCCGATACCGGACTGCCGTGGTTTGCTCCTTCTCCAAACCTGCCTGCTTTTGAACATGCATTTGTTTACCCCGGCACGGTAATTTTTGAAGGAACAAACCTTTCGGAAGGGCGGGGAACAGCAGACCCGTTTCTCACCATCGGAGCCCCCGGTTTTGGTTTCAAGCCGGAGGAACTCGAAGAGCTGGAGGTAAAACATTCTGTAGGGTTAGACCCGGTAACTTTCACACCTCAATCCATTCCCGGAAAAGCTATACACCCCAAGCATGAAGGGCAGGAGTGCACCGGAATTCGGATTTCATTTCAGGGGAATTACGATAAAACAGACCCGGTACGATTAGGGCTGGACTTGCTGAAGTTTGCTCAGGCTCACACCCCCAACTTTGAGATGAAGGCCTTTGCCAATAAACTCTATGGCATTGATCTGAAATCAATCATCGAAAACAAGGAAGAGATCCCTTCCTGGCAAGCCGAGGTCGAAGCATTCAAAGAGCAACGGACCCCATACCTGTTGTACTGATGTTATGAATCAGTTGCAGGGTTTTGGCGCATCCATTCGTAACTGACAAGAGCAGCACTCACCGAGGCGTTCAGCGATTCGACATTATTTTGCATGGGGATGTGTATCACCTCATCGCATCGCTTTAAGTTTTCGGGGTGAATTCCTTCGCCCTCACTTCCCACCAAAAAAGCCACGGGTTTATGAAAGTCGGCTTCCCACAATGATTTCTTGCCTGACCCATCCAGCCCAACAATAGAAAAGCCGGTTGCGGTAAGATCTTTAATGCCCTGGTTGATGTCGTGAATTCGGATGACGGGAATTCTTCCCGCAGTACCGGCTGACGTTTTAAACACGGTGGCATTAACCGGCGCCTGATTTTGCATCGGAATGATGACAGCATCCATCCCGGAAGCAGCAGCGGAGCGTAATATAGCCCCAAAGTTGTGCGGGTCTTCAATTCCGTGTAAAAGTAAAACGGCCGGGTTGTTCGACATGATCAGTGTTTCCACCCAGTCGAAGAAAGGGGTGTAAGCTACGGTACTCATTTGAGCAACAAAGCCCTGATCGTTTACCTTGCCAACAAGGCTGAAAATTTTCGGGCCGGGAACCTTCACCAAAGGGACATCGTTGGTACTTGCAAGCTCAGATATATTTTGATAGGAAGAAGGCTTGATATTATTCTTGACGTAAATTTTATCAATTTCTGCTGGTTGATTTTGGAGTGCTTCCTCTACCGGGTTGCGCCCATAGATGAAAAAGTTTTCTGATTTCGCCATAAAAAATTTTAAAGTCGTTTTAGTTTCATTATAATAAATGAGTGTCAGAAGACAGGTTAGCTAAAAAATAAAGGACATGTTTGAAGAAGAGAAACATAAAAACCCATTAGTTAGCGATGGTTTAGAACAGTTAAATATAACCAACCGTAAAGCTACAGGCATCTCTGATTTCATGGATCGTGTGCATTCCATAAACGGACTGCATTTTGTGTCGGCCATAACTCAGATTTTTTTAGGGACGTCTGTGGTAGCGCTTTCATTAATCAATAGTATTCAGCCATTTTGGTTAGCTACCATTATGACGGTGTTTGGAAGTATTACCACCATGGTAGGTTTATATTTCATGTATAGTATTATTACTCACTCAGGTGCATTCGATTCGCTTTTGCATAAAGCCATAAAGCGTGTAATAAGCTCGCAAAATTAATTCATTGTTAATAATTTTTTAACGATAGTAACAACTCACCTTGTTATCATGGGGTAATCTGCGCATTTCAAAAACCCTCTGTTAATTTGAGATTTCTTTTTTCTTTAATCCCCTTATTATTGCTGGTACATACAACCATCAATTCCCAGCCCTCATCAGTGAACTTACCTGTGAAATTATACTCCGGCTCCGAAGACAATTTTGTGATCATCGGCCATCGGGGAGCCAGCGCTTATTACCCGGAGAATACCATGGCTGCTTTTCGTGCTGCGTATGAGATGGGAGCCGAAATGATAGAGCTCGATATTTTGCTGAGCAAGGATAGTGTTCCGGTTGTTATTCATGATGAAACCTTAGACCGTACTACAAACGGTACCGGACTTGTAGCAGACTATACATTGACAGAGCTACGAAAACTTGACGCCGGACTTTGGTTTGGTAGAGAACATGCCGGCGAGCACATTCCCACCCTTGAAGAAGTGCTTCAATTTGCCAAAGGTAAAATAGCGCTCAACATCGAAATTAAAACCGAAGCCGTGACGGATGATTACCTTGAGGGCATTGAAGAGAAGGCGCTGAATCTGGTTAAGAAATATGAAATGGAGGACTATGTTTTGTACTCCAGTTTTGATTACCGGGCTATAAGTCACCTTAAACAGCTGGATGTGGACATCTCAGTAGCATTGCTCTACGAAAAGAAGCAATCGACTCGCCGGCTTCCTTCCGAATTGGTTGAGGATTATACGGCCGATGCTTTTAATTGCAGCAGGCGTCAGTTCACAAAAAGATGGGCAGAAGATACCCAAAGGCATAATATTCCTGTTTTTGTGTATACCGTGAATAAAGAAAGGCAGATGGAAAAAATGATTAAACGGGGAGTAAGCGGTATTTTCTCCGATAAGCCGGACCTGTTGAGGCGGGTTGTGGATAACATGTGGAAAACAAAGTAGCTTTTCTTGCCATTCTGCATTGAATGGGGGTAGGGAACCTCCTATATTTTATATCCATCAACTACACTCATTTCCCGCATGTCCACCAAATATATTTTTGTAACCGGAGGAGTTACATCTTCGCTCGGAAAAGGAATCATTTGTGCATCTCTCGGTCGTCTGTTGGTTGCGCAAGGCCTCAAAGTAACCGTCCAAAAACTGGATCCCTATATCAATGTGGATCCGGGAACTATGAATCCCTACGAACACGGAGAGGTGTACGTAACCGATGACGGTGCTGAAACCGATCTGGACCTTGGACACTACGAGCGATTTCTGGATATCAAAACTTCACAAAGTAATAATGTGACCACCGGTCGTATTTATTATGATGTGATTACAAAAGAACGACAGGGAGCTTATCTCGGTAAAACGGTTCAGGTGATTCCTCATATCACCGATGAGATTCAGTCTCATGTGCTCAAACTTGGGCAGTCGGGGAATTATGACGTTGTGATTATAGAGATTGGCGGAACCGTCGGTGATATTGAGAGCTTGCCCTACATCGAAGCTGTTCGTCAGTTACGATATAATGTCGGGCGCCAAAACACCCTTTCCATTCATCTGACACTGGTTCCATACCTGGCTGCCGCCGGAGAGTTGAAAACCAAGCCAACCCAGCATTCGGTTAAAACGTTGTCTGAAAGCGGACTTCAACCCGACATCCTGGTCTGTCGAACCGAGCACCACCTCGACGAAACCATTCGCCGGAAAGTAGCTCAGTTCTGTAATGTAGATCTGGAAGATGTGATTGAGTCGCGTGATGCCCGTAGTATTTATGAAGTGCCCCTGTTGATGCAGGAAGAAGGCCTCGATAAAAGGGTGATCGAAAAGCTGAAGCTGAAAACAGAAGAGCCAAACCTGGATAACTGGATTGGTTTTGTGGAAGCAGTTTGTAATCCTTCAGGCGACATAAATATTGCACTGGTTGGAAAATATGTTGAGCACCATGATTCTTACAAATCCATTGTTGAGGCCTTCATTCATGCCGGTGCGGTCAACGACTGTAAAGTGAATATTAGGTGGATTCAGTCCGACAACCTGACCCGTGAGAATGTTGAAAAAGAGTTTAAGGATATATCCGGTGTTTTGGTGGCTCCCGGTTTTGGAGGGCGGGGCATCTCCGGAAAGTTAGCTGCTGTTGAGTACGCCCGAACAAACGATATTCCGTTTTTTGGGATATGCCTGGGAATGCAGTGTGCGGTTATCGAATATGCCCGGGACGTGTGTGGTTGGGAAGATTCCAACAGTACCGAGTTTGATGAAGACACCGAATACCCCATCATCGATATCATGCACGATCAAAAGAATATCGAGAATATGGGCGGAACCATGCGGCTGGGTAAATATACCTGCAAGCTTAAGAAAGGAACCAAGTCGTATGAAGCGTATGGAGAGGAAGTGGTTGAAGAACGCCACCGACACCGGTACGAGGTAAATAATAACCTCCGGTACAAACTAACGGAAAATGGAATGGTTCTGGCGGGTATGAACCCTGAGCGTGATTTGGTGGAAATTGTCGAGATACCGGATCATCCATGGTTTGTTGGCGTGCAATTTCACCCCGAATTAAGAAGTACGGTGAACAACCCGCAGCCGCTTTTCGTGGATTTTGTGAAAGCCAGTCTCAAGTATGCAAAATCTTCGAAGTTATATAAGCCCCGCAAGGCTAAAAAAGCCGTAGCTGAAAATTGATAATGTCTGCTTCCTACACGAATCGGGTGCGCGTACGATCTTGTGGGTTATTGCTGAAAGACGAAAAACTGCTGCTCGTAGAACTGATGTCTCCGGTTACCAACGAATGGACCTGGATTCCACCGGGTGGCGGAGTTGAATTTGGAGAGTCGCTTGAAGATGCTCTTATCCGCGAATTTGAGGAAGAGACCGGAATCCAAATATCTGTTGGTAAGCAGGTTCATGTCAATGAAGTAATCCACGGATCTATTCACGCCATTGAGTTCTACCATAGAGTGAATCAGAAGGGCGGTGAGCTGGTACTTGGTAATGACCCTGAACTGGATCCTGAAAAGCAGATAATAAGGAATATCGGGTTTTTTGACCGGCAGGAAATTGAAGAGATGACCATGGCTCCGGATTATATTAAATCAGCTTTCTGGGAAGAGCGGAATCTCTAAGCGGGTTTATTCTTGGGGACTGTAAAGCTGAATGTGCTGCCTTCTCCAACCTGACTGACAGCCCAAAACGCTCCATTATTTTTTCTGATAAAGTCTTTGCATAGCATCAGCCCAAGGCCGGTACCTTTCTCTGCATTAGTCCCATCCGTGGTATAAAAACTTGATTCTTCAAACAGCAGGTTAAGCTTATCTTCAGGAATGCCTATTCCGGAATCTTTGATGTTAAATTGAATGAAAGTGTCGTTCTGTTCTGCCCAAAGGGTAATTTTCCCTTTTTCCGCGGTAAATTTTATGGCATTTGAGAGCAGGTTTAACACCACCAGTCCAATCATATTCTTATCTGCAAATACGCTGATATCTTTAAGATTATTTTGAATCCCAATCTGCTTTTCTTCGGCTTGTGATGCCAGCAGTTTCTCGTTTTCTACTACCAGTTCTTTTAGGTTGAATGGCTCAGGAATAACTTTGTAACCTTCGAGCTGACTTCTTGCCCAGTTCAATAAATTGTTGAGCAGGTTGGAAGTATATCGGAATTTGTCATCCAGTTCGGGGATTAGCTCTTGTATCCTTTCTTTAGAAAGTTCATCCATTTGGTTTAGGGTGATAAAACCATAAAGCGAACTTAGCGGGACTCTTAGATCATGCGCTATAATGGAGAAAAGATGCATCTTTATGTCGTTCATTTCCTCCAGGCGTTTAGACTGAAGTTCAATCTGATCGTTTTTTACCCTGAGTAAGTCATTCGCTTTTTTACGAAGCCGGGAGTTTCGATACTGTGCGTAAGCAACAACAACAGCAATAAATAAAAGCGACAGGCTAATACGAATCAATGTATTTCTGTTTGCTACCTGGCTTGCATTCTCTATGTTTTGCAGCTGCTGCGCTTCTCTCATTTGAAGTTCTTTTTCACGGAATTCGTATTCCGCTTCCAGTCGACCAACCTCGCGGTTTATCTCATCATTATTCAGGCTGTCGGAAAGATTCTTGTGCATTTCATGGAAATGAAGGGCATCTTGGTAGTTGCCTGCAGCGTTATGAATTTGGTACAGTGTTTCGGCCGATATGTTTTTTTCAGGAAGTCCGCCTTGTTCGCTGGCAATATCAAAGGCTTGCTTTCCAAAGCGTAAAGCTTTATCAAATTCACTTTGCTGTAAATAGGTTTTGGCAATACCATTTAATGATTGAACCTTTTCGAGTTCATTTCCCAGTTCTTCATATTTGTTTATCGACCGGTTGAAATAATCCAGAGCTGTGGAATAATTTCCCCACCTAAGATGAATTTCACCCAGCTTAAAAGTAGACAGGCCAATCGCACGCTGGTCAAAGTCTGCACCCTCAAAAAGTATAACCCGCATAAGTTGCTGCTCAGCCTCCTCTAATTGATCCAGCTCATAATAGATGAAGCCAAGATTTACAGGAATGGAAATGGTGGAAGACTCCAGTGCACGAAGGGAATCAAGTTCAGAAAAGATCTTCAGAGCCTCCCGGTAGTCTTCCAGTTTAAGGTAACTTACTCCAATATTGTTCAGGTTCTGAAAGATGCCCAAATCATTTCCCAGTTCCTTAAAAAGGTTGTAGGCTTCAAGGAAATAACTGAGTCCGGGCTGATAACTTCCTCGTGCGGAATATGAAATTCCAATAAGCTGGTTGAGCTGAGCTCGTTCGCGTTGAAATTTTTCGTTACCCGCTTCTTGTAATGACTGACGGGCTATCTCTGCCGTTCTCTGGTAATCGCCGCGGTTGTAATGAACGATAGCCTGTAAATACCGGGCATTTAATTTACCCTTGACGAAATCAGCCTCTTCGGCTTTCATTGCTGCTTGGTCAGCATACTTCAGCGTGCTATCCATATCCGAAAAACGATAGAAAGTAGCTAACTCTATGAGTGAATTAACCAGGGTGGTATCTTCCAATGAGGCATTAACAACATTTCGGAGACTGTCTGCCCGGTCGGATTGAGCAAACCCTAAATCGGTGGCACAAAGTATCAGCCAGAAGAAAAAGCCATATGTAAGTTGCAGATGATTCAATAGAACTACGTCTCATTAGTTGTGACCTAAATAATTCTATTCAAAATGATTATCAACAGCTAATAACGAAAATTATACAACCTTAATCCGAAAAACATCAAAGCTTGCAAAACGCTTATCAAAGCCCGCTTCTTTCCTTATATTCAAGAAATTCTAACCAACATATAAACATGAAGAAGCTATTCATTCTACTTTTTGCTCTCGGAATTTCAATCAGTGCCTGTACAAATACGGGGGATGTAAAAACTTTTGTAAATGCCAACGGTTACACATTCTCCGATGATTCTCTGGTCACCTTCACAACCATGATTATCGAAGACGGAAAAATTAAAAAGGTGGGTGGACAAGAATTGTCAGATGGTGCCAGCGGAGAGATTATTGATTTAGCCGGAAAGACGGTACTGCCCGGTTTGATTGACGCCCATGGACACGTAATGGGGCTTGGGTTTCAGGAGCTGAATGTGAATGTAGCCGGAATTGAGTCACTGGAAGCTACACTTGATACCATCAAAGCATATGCAGAGGCAAACCCGGAGCTGGACTGGATTCAGGGACGTGGCTGGAATCAAACTCTGTGGGAGGAAAATGAATTTCCAACCGCTGAAGATCTGGATCGCGTAGTTCCAGACCGACCGGTGTACCTTTCCAGAGTGGATGGTCATGCAGGTTGGGTGAACAGCAAAGCCTTGGAACTGGCTCAAATAAGTAAAGACACTCCGGATCCACAGGGCGGTAAAATCATTCGGGATGGAAACGGGGAAGCAACCGGTGTTTTTGTGGATGCGGCTGAAAACTACATCATGGAAATTATTCCCGACCCCACTGAAGTTGAAAGAAAGCGTGCGCTGGAGGAGGCTTTGGAACAAATGGCCAGCATGGGATTAACCTCTGTTCATGATGCCGGAGTAAGCGCAACGAACTGGGAGATTTATAAAGAGTTTGCCGGTCAGGGAAAAATGACAACCCGTATTTATGCCATGATTGGTGGGATGACCGCTTTTGAAGAGCTTTCTCAAAACGGGCCGGTTGATTCGTATGCGAACGACCGGTTAGCCCTCAGAAGCGTGAAGCTCTATTCGGACGGTGCCCTCGGAAGTCGTGGAGCTGCCATGATTGAACCTTATTCCGATGATCCCGGAAATCGGGGCTTGCTCTTTGCTGATCAACAAGAATTTAACGAAACCATGATGACCACGGCTTCAGCCGGATTTCAAACCAACGTACATGCCATTGGGGACCGGGCAAATCGTGTGATTCTGAATGCTTTTGAACATGTACGCGATGAGCTTGGCAACCAGGGACTTCGTCACAGAATTGAACATGCACAAATTGTAGCACTTGAAGACATTCCGCGATTTGCAGAGTTGGATATCATAGCTTCCATGCAACCCCGCCATGCCACCAGCGACAAGAACATGGCTGTTGATCGTGTGGGTGAAGAACGTATTGAAGGCGGATATGCCTGGCAGACATTTCTGGATCAGGGCACTATTGTAGCTGCCGGTTCTGACTTTCCCGTTGAGCCATCTAACCCATTTTGGGGCCTTTATTCATCTGTAACGAGAATGGATCATGACGGGAACCCTCCGGGCGGCTGGTATCCGGATGAATCTCTGAGCAGAGCGCAAGCTCTCAAAGCTTTTACTATTGATGCAGCCTATGCAGCTCACCAGGAAGAAGTACTTGGCTCCATTGAAGAGGGAAAGTGGGCCGATTTTGTAGTTATCGATCAGGATTACTTTGAGGTACCGGCGAGGGATATTTACAAGGTAGATGTTCTGGAGACCTGGGTTGCCGGCGAAAAGGTATATTCCAAGCAGATTGATTAAATTGGGAACATCAGTTTTAGAAGCCGGTTTAAGGTAATGAACATCTAAAAAATCAATATTTATGAAGTATAGAATAACCACATTTACTTGTTTGTTGCTTTCTGTTTCCCTGTTTCTGTTTTCGTGTAATACCACCAACAGCGACAAAAACCCACCGGAAATGCCACCGCCTGAGTCAATGAAAGTTGATATGTCAGAGATGGAATCGGCTTCTAACAAAGCAGTTTCAAAAGCGGCTGAATCTAATTTCAATACAGCACTATTTGCCGCCGGAGTAGCTAAAGTTATTTTAGAAGCGAACCTGGCCGTTCCGAGGGCTTTGATGACAGCCGCTCAAAACAAATCAGCTGAAGCCGTAAATGGCAATGAGTGGGAGTGGAGCTACACCACGGCTGCCAACGGTGAGAATTACGGAGTTCGGTTAACAGCCAGTGTGGAATCTACCGAAGAAGTAACGTGGAATTTCTATGTTACCAATTCTGAACTGGGATACGACAATCAGTTGTTCTTTACCGGAACTTCAGATTTTGATGCCACTTCAGGCAGCTGGACTTATTTCGATTTGGAATCGGGTCGGGAAGTATCGGTAGTAACATGGGAGCGCACTGAAAGTGAAACTTCGGTTGAACTGGAAGTTAAAAGCGACCGCAATGATAACCTTGGCGATTCCATCAGCTATGAGTTTGACGGAACCGTAAAGACCGTTGTGTTTGTGGACGTTTCAGAAGATGAAACCACAACCATCAGCTACAACACTGAAACTATGACCGGTTTCATTATTTCACCTAATTATAATGAAGGCGCGAAATCTTGCTGGGATGAGAATCTCAACAACACAACCTGTAGCAGTTAACAGCCGTTTATAGATCTTCAAAGAAATAGTTTAAGCCTCGTCTTTAATTGGACGAGGCTTTTTGTTTTATAAGAACTTCTGAAACCATATATTATATGTACAATATATGTAATAATTATTCAGGAGGCATTTATGGAAGGCAAACAAAATCCGTTAAGGGGGAGAGGAGCATCCGACAATCCCGTCAATCGTTTTGAAGGAAATTATATTGATTATGATGTGGATGAAGAAACGGGCGAAAAGCCATCCCCAAAAACACAGCTCATCAGGGATGACACTAAAACTATAATCACCTACAACAAGAGTGAAGACATCAGTTTCAATGCCAGCATTAATCCCTATCGCGGGTGTGAGCATGGGTGTATCTATTGTTATGCGCGGCCTTTTCACGAATACTTGGGGTATTCATCCGGGTTGGATTTTGAATCCAAGATTGTGGTGAAGTACGACGCTCCCGAGTTACTCAGAAAAGAACTGAGTTCCCCAAAATGGAATCCCCAGGTAATTGCTATGAGCGGTGTAACGGATGTATATCAACCTTTGGAACGAAAGCTGGAATTGACAAGAGGTTGTCTGGAAGTAATGGCTGAGTTTCGAAATCCGGCAGGACTAATCACCAAAAATCATTTGATAACCCGCGACATCGATATTCTTTGTGAGTTGAATGATTACAACTGCGTGAGCGTGACGATATCAGTTACTACGCTGGATAAAGATTTGACCGGTGTGATGGAGCCAAGGACTTCACGACCGAACCGCCGGTTGGATGCCATTCGTCAGCTGGCGGATGCGGGGATACCTGTTGGCGTAAACGTGGCTCCGATCATCCCGGGACTAACCGATCACGAGTGTGCGGAGATTCTGGAAAAAGCATCGGCAGCAGGGGCATCATTTGCAAATTATATCATTCTACGGCTGCCCTACAAAGTGAAGGACATGTTCCAGGAATGGTTGGGGCAGCACTATCCGGAGAGAAAGAGGAAGGTGCTGCGCAAGATTTTGGATATTCGCGATGGAAAACTAAACAGCTATGAATGGAAAGAACGAATGAAAGGGAAGGGGAATTTTTCAAAACAAATTTCCGATCTGTTTAAAGTGCAGACTAAAAGGTTGGGGCTCAATGAGAAGAAACGATATCTCTCCACAGATCATTTTAAAAAAAGCACAGGCACACAACTGAAGTTGTTTTAAGTAGCATTACAATTATTTAACAGAAAAAAAGAAACTATTAGGAATTTTCTTCGTCTTAATACTGTGTTAAGTAGCTTTTTATAAGCCCGATATCTTAATAACGAGAGCGAAACCTTTAGAAAAGTAGCTTTTTCAACATATTAGCCCTCAAAACAGATATCGGGTTTTTTTCTTTCCTGATAAAGCGGTAATTCATCCAATCTTTAAATTTGTACCGTATTTCTAATTTGACATTTGACTACCTGGAAATTACAATTCAGGAGCCAATCTAAAACTCTCATAAGAGGAGGATACGTTATGAATGAAGAGACAGCATTTCTCGATGCCGCAGAAAGCGGCGATATTAAAACCATCCAATCACTTCTTCAAGATGGTATAAACGTGAACACTAAAGACAACCATGAACGAACCGCCCTGTTGAAAGCCGCCAAGCACGGGCATATGAATATAGTTGAGCTTTTAATTAAGAACGGTGCTGAAATCGATCACCGTGACAACAGGGGAACGTCGGCTTTGTATTGGGCTTCGACGAACGGACATTATGATATTGTACAATTATTAATTGAGAACAGCGGAGATGTGGATGTTCACGATGACCGCGGATGGTCAGCTAAAGACCAAGCTATAACGCATCACCATGATGGCGTTGTAAATTTATTAAATGAAGCCGGAGCTCATTAACCGGAAAACGAACAGTAGCAATCATTATTAAAAGCTCCATCGAAATTCGTTGGAGCTTTTATTTTATTCTTTAGCGTAAAGCAAAAAGATAGTTGGCCGCTTATCCAGATCCGGTAGCTTCATAGATTCCCACTCAGAAATATGCTTCGAAATAATTTCCTCCGAAGGAAGTGTGATATCAGTGGCAGTGCAAAGCCGGGTGGCCGGTGAACAAACGGAAATAGCATCTTTAAGAAGCTCGTTATTTCGGTAAGGAGCTTCCATAAAAATCTGGGTGCGGTCGTGCCGCCTGGATTCACCTTCCAGCTGGGTAATCATCGACTTCCTTTTTTTCTGATCCATTGGCAGGTAACCGTGAAAGGAGAATTGCTGGCCGTTGAATCCCGAAGCCATAAGGGCAAGCAGGATAGAAGAAGGCCCCACAAGAGGAACCACATTTATCTGATACTGATGTGCCAGTTTCACCAATCGCGCTCCGGGGTCAGCAACTCCGGGTGCTCCGGCTTCGGAAAGAATTCCGGCATCCCGGCCATTGAGCAGAGGTTTTAGAAACGAGTGTATTTCTTGTTCGGGTGTGTTTTTATTGAGGGGATAGAAATCTATCTCGTACTCCGGAACGGTATCTCCAACCCATTGAAGGAAAGAAGTGGCGGTTTTCAGGTTTTCCACCATCAATACATCGAGTTTTCTTAAGACCTCCAGCGTGTACTCTGGGATGGTATTGTTTCCCGGAGTTTTGCCTAAGGTGGAAGGGATCAGATAAAGCGTGCCGGTATTCATTAATCTACCCGTTCGATTTCAAATTTCTCATCATTTTCGTCTGCGACTTTTCTGCGCACATATCGGTTTACAAAAAAACCGGAAATAACCGTCACTACCAAACCGATGAATGCAACACTCATATTAAAAAGTGATGTGCTTTTTTGAATATTGAAAGTGGGATAAAGCACAATTTCCTGGAAGGCTCCTTTTTGATAACGGATAGGGATGTTATTGGTCTTCATGAGTTCCTGCGCCATTTGTACAGACAGAGAAAGCCGCCGCTCAATCAACTCATCCTCGGTTTCGAAGCGAATATCAACATACCCATTACTTTGAGCCGCAATCTGTTTGATATCAAAGTCAGTGACTTCGGCAAGATAGGTGGTTCCATTTTCATAGGTATCAATGGAGCTTTGGTAAACCAGCCCTTGCTGAATAACCAGAAATAAAAGATAAGCCGGAACAGCCCAAAAGAAGTACAGGAGTCGGTAATTATTCATCGTTTGCGGCCATTTCATTTTGTGTAGTTTCGTAGAGAGCAGGGTCCCAAATCAGCCTTTGCTGGTAATCTTCCTGCATGTGGTTGGCGCTCATATGCACCCAGAACCCAACAGGAAGCTGATCAAAAAATACCGCTTGTACCGAGGTGTGCCCATCATAAATTGAGGTTCCAAAATCGATACCTCCCAGCAGACCCATCCGGTTGTCGTAAATAGCGCCATAGTCTTCGAAACTGCGGGAAATAGGTTCGGACCCCATCGGCCAGCGGAGTTTCTCTTTAACGGCTTCAGACACTTCTTCAGATAGAACCCGGTTCTCTATGAGTCGGGTCATCAAATCCGCCAGTTGCCTGGTGGTAGCCTGCGGAAAGTATGCCAGTGCATCCCGTTCCTGCATAAAGGTGAGAGAAAGCCGGTCATCATTAAACTGATTTTTCACCTGCTGATTATATTCTTCATCATCCCTTAATTTTTTAGCTTCAGAAATGGATTGTTCAGCAAAATCTGAAAAGCTCATGCTGCTCAATGCTGCTGTATCATTCAGAGACGGGTTGATGCGCATATACATACCACTGAAGGGAAGAGGCAGCGTCGTTTCAGGCATTCCTACTGTGTCAATCAGGGTTCTGATATTTTCTTCACCGAGTCGGAACCAAAGATAATCCGCTGAAACCAGGTCGCTGTTTTGGAGCATGGCCAGAACCACATCATCAAGTGGGGCCGTACCGCCTTCAAATTCTTCAATTAGCTTATTGTGATTGTTCTCACTGATCTCGGGCAGGGCAAATTTCTCAATTTCTTTCAGGCTTATGGTTTCATCAGGATCCAGAAGTCCTTCAGCAACCTGCCGTTCGTATTCCATTAGCAGGAACAGGTTCGAGGTGGCACCAAGGGCGCGGGGAATATCCTCCTGATAAAAAATCCCGGAATCGGGGTCGTTAACATTGTATGAAGTAATGGAAACCCACTCCGGATGCTCGCCTATAAACTCTGCCAAACCGGCAAGGGAGTAGGTATTCTCGATATACTGGCTGCCTTCAGCCATTCCTTCTTCGTTTTCAAAAAGGGTTTCAAAGCCGGAATAATTGAGGCCTATGACCAAAGCAAATACTAAGGCGGCCGCAGCCAGAAAGGTGAACAGGAACTTAAGTGCTCTCTTCAAGAAACAGGGTATTTAGTCGGATTAATATTAGCTCTAAAGATACGAAGAAGAGTAAAGCTTATCTTGAATTTTGAAAGGAATTCTTTCTTGTTCAAACTACCAAACCGAACACGGATGAAGCGGATTATTATGGATTAGAAAACCTGGAATTAGCCTTCCAAAACCTCCCACCTCATTCAACTGCAATAGCCCGCAATAGGGCAAGTGTCCACTTGTGCGGTGGTGTATCAGATTTACATACTCTGGGACAGGATCGATTCGGCGTATATCAACAAAAACGGACCTCTTCTGTCTTCTTCTTATTAAGGAGAAGGACTTCTAATCCAGGTTCAGTCCTGAAATTCCTGAATCACATTCCCGCAATAGCCTGCATCATAATGGCACACAAGTAAGCTCCATAGGTACCTAAAGCATAACCCAGAACGGCGAGTAATACACCAACCGGGGCTAACGCTGAATGGAAGGCCGAAGCTACAATAGGAGCGGATGCTGCTCCCCCTACGTTAGCCTGACTTCCAACGGCAACAAAGAAGAAAGGCGCTTTAATGAGCTTTCCAACCGTCAACAATACGGCTACGTGGATCAGGATCCACACGGCACCGATTACAAAGAAACCGGGTGCATCCAGCATGGATGCAATGTTCATTTTCATCCCGATGGTCATTACCAGGATGTACAGAAACAGGCTTCCCAGTTTAGAAGCTCCCGCACCTTCAAGATTTCGAACTTTGGTAAACGACAGGATAAGTCCGCCGGTAGTAGCTACTACTACAATCCAAAAGAAGGAAGAGTTCAGGCTTAAATCAGCCAGAGCCGGTGCATTTTCATCAATCCAAGGAGCGATGGTGTCACCTGCAAGGTGGCCAAGAGCCACGATCACGAAAGCCACTGCAATTATTTTAGTGAAATCCACCAGGGTTGGAACCCGGGCAATGTTGGCCTGATATTCAGCGATGTTGTGTTTCAGTTCATCGATAGCAGAAGCATCGGCTTTAAACCACTTATCCACCTGCTCGGATATGCCGGCACCGTAGAGCAGAAAAGCCATCCAGATGTTGGCTACGATGATATCCACCGTAACCATAGCGCCGAAAAGATCGGTACTCGGCTCAAACACTTCCAGCATGGCGGTTTGGTTCGCCCCGCCGCCAATCCAGCTTCCGGCCACGGTTGCAAGTCCGCGCCAAACGGCATCAGGCCCGGTTCCGCCTACAATTTCAGGACTGATGGTTCCCACAATAAGCAGGGCAATGGGGCCGCCAATCATGATACTTCCGGTTCCAGCCAAAAACATAATGACTGCTTTTGGCCCAAGGTTCATAATTCCTTTGAGATCTATACTCAGGGTGAGCAGTACCAAACTTGCCGGCAGTAGATATCGGGAAGCTACATAATAGAGATTGGAATCGGCTTCAGAAACTACCCCAAAAGTAGTCAGCAGCGAAGGGATGAAGTAGCACAAGAGCAGCGAAGGCACAAACTTGTAGAATTTCTGCCATTTGGGATTATCACTGTGAGAGGTAATGAAAATTCCGGCCAGTATAGCCATCAATAGTCCAAAGGTAACCGCATCGCTGGTGATTAGTGCTGAATCCATGAAGTAAAATTTGTTCTGAATTTAATGTCGAGTGAGGATACAAAATTCTTGGGAATGAGGCATGTACTCATTCATCCCTTAAAAACCGTAAAAAAATGGTTAAATAGAGCTTTTCTATAGGGGATTGGGGTAAAGAGTCTTTATTTTCTGCGCTCACTCATTCATCAATAAACTTTCTAGAATTAATGATTGTATCCAAATTCGGAGGCACCAGTGTAGGCACGTTCGATGCCATGCAGCGCAGTGCCAAAATCGTTGCGTCTGATCCGGACCGCCGGCTTATTGTAATTAGTGCGACTTCCGGCACCACCAACGACTTAGTAGCCCTTTCAGCAAGCCAGTTAGATTCTACCCAGCGGGAAGAACTTCTTGGCAGTATAGAGAAGCGCCATCTTGCCATTATTGAGCAATGTAAAGAGGAAGAGAAGCTCAGAGATGCATTTTATACCGAGTTTTCCGGGCTGCGCGAACATCTTGATTTTGTAGGACGTGATAAGCGCTGGAAAGATGCCTTGTACGCTTTCGGTGAGTTGATGTCCACACGGATTTTTGTTGAAGTACTTAGAGAAAACGGAGTGGATGCCAAGTGGCTGGATGCCCGCAATGTGATGAAAACCGATTCCACCTTTGGGAATGCAGAGCCCATTCTCGCATCCATTAAAAAGAAGGCCGATAAACATATTCAGGTAGGGAAAACTTATCTGACCCAAGGCTTTATTGGTTCGGATGTATTTGGGAATACAACCACACTTGGCCGGGGCGGGAGCGATTTTTCAGCCTCTTTGTTTGCCGAAACCGTAGGTGCCGACACCTTGGAGATCTGGACAGATGTAGCCGGCGTATTCACCACCGACCCCCGCATTGTGCCCGATGCCTTTCCGATTAACGAGATCACGTTTGATGAGGCAGCTGAGCTTTCGGTTTTTGGCGGGAAAGTGCTGCACCCGGCAACCTTAAAACCGGCAATGAGAGCAGGGGTAAACGTGCGGGTAGCTTCCAGCTCCGATCCCGAAAATCCCGGTACATACATCGTTAAAGATGCGGAGAAAAAGCCACCTATTCGGGCAATTTCTCTTCGTAAAGATCAGACCTTACTGACGGTAAACAGTTTGGAGATGCTTCACCAGCATGGATTTCTGGCACATTTGTTTAAGGTGCTGGCAGAGCATAAAATTTCGGTTGACCTGGTAAGTACCAGTGAGGTAAGCGTGGCGCTCACCCTGGATACGGCTGTAAATGCGGCCAACAAGGTAGAGTTAAATGAGGATGTGCTGGAAGAACTCGGCCGGTTTGCGGAAGTCATCGTGGAAGAGGAGCTTGCATTGATTGCTCTGATAGGGAATGACTTACAGAAAACCTCCGGAATTGGCGGCCCGCTATTTACTGCCCTGGAAGAGTATAACGTCCGGTTAATTTGTCATGGGGCCAGCCCGAATAATCTTTGTTTTTTGGTTGAGCAGAAACAAGCTGAAGATATCGTGCGGATGTTGCACGGGAAATTTATCACTGAATAAGAATCAGATTTATGAAAATTGCAGTTATTGGAACAGGAAAGACCGGTGGAAAAGTGGTGGAGCTTTTGGGAGATGAACTATCCGAAGCTTTTGACTCATCGAATCCCCCCACCGTAGAGAAACTTCAAGTAGCAGATGCGGTTATCATTTTTGTGCCGGGAGATGCCGTACCCGATGTACTGGACACAGTGATTGAGGCCGGCATCCCGGCCGCATGGGGAAGTACCGGTTGTGAGTGGCCAAACGATTTGGAGGAGCAGGTAAAAGCCAAGAATGCGAAATGGATTATGGCTTCCAATTTTAGCCTGGGAATGAATGTAATCCGTAAAAGCATCGAGGCTATTTCGGCGGGATCAAACATTTTGAAAGACCCGGAATTTTATATTCACGAAGTGCATCACGTTCATAAAAAAGATGCCCCCAGCGGAACGGCACTGTCCTGGAAGGAGTGGTTGGATAAGGAAGCAGAAGTAACCTCAGCCCGGGAAGGTGATGTTAAAGGAATTCATGAACTGACCCTGAAAACAGAAACAGAAGAAATCACCCTAAAACATAAGGCCTTAGACCGTGCTTTATTTGCAGAAGGGGCGATTTGGGCCGCAAAGCAACTGGTTAACCATTCGAAGATGGAAGCAGGAATTCGTACCTTTGGGCAGTTATTTGATCAAGTAATGGAGGAACAAAAATAATGGAAAATTTTCCACTGTGGACGGCTATTGTCACTCCGATGAACACAGACGGGAGTGTGGACTATGACAGCTTTGAACAGCTTCTCAGAAAACAGGAGGAGGCCGGCAATGGCGTATTGATTTTGGGCAGTACCGGAGAAGGGCTGAACCTGAATGAAGAAGAAAAAAGAGAGGTTGTCGAGTTCACCAAGGATCTGAATCTGGATGTTCCGGTTATGATTGGAGTTGGTGGCTTTAACCTTCCTGCTCAGGTCGATTTCATCCACTTTTGCAATGAAATAAAACCTGATGCATTACTATTGGTAACACCTCTTTATGCAAAACCGGGAGCTGAAGGTCAGTTTGAGTGGTTCAGTGAATTGATGGCTGAGACGGATGTTCCCTGTATGCTTTACAATGTACCTTCCCGAACGGGGGTAAAAATGCATCCGAGTGTTCCCGCCCGCCTCAGTAAAGAATTTGATCACCTGATGGGAGTGAAAGAAGCCAGCGGAAGTGTAGAAGAGTTCAAGGCTTTCCGCCGCGAAGCACCCGATGTTAAATTCTACAGCGGTGATGACGGCATGACTCCGGCTTTTAGTAAAGAAGGCGGTATAGGCTTGGTTTCCGTAGCTTCAAATGTATGGCCTAAAGCTACTCACAAATATGTGGAACTTTGCCTGAAAGGAGAAACGGAAGGATTATTCCCTTTATGGAAGAATGCAACGGACGCCTTATTTAAAGCCCCGAATCCGGTTCCGGTAAAAGTTCTGCTTGGCAAAAAGAACTGGATAGCTACTGATACTGTTAGGTTGCCATTGTCGCTGGGTGATATTTCTGAAGAAGTGGAAGCCAACCTGGCGCAAGCGGATGAGGATATAGCAGCGTGGCTTGCTAAGCAATAAAATTAGTATTTAGTCATTCTGAGCCAAGTGAAGAATCTTCAAAAGTTTGGTTAGCGAAGATCTTAAAGACTGCTTGGAATGTCACAATCAATGAATTCAATAAACAAAACTATAGAATGAGTTACGAAGATATTTTAGATCAACTGGAAGAAGGAACCGTAAGAGCAGCCAACAAAACCGAAAATGGCTGGGAGGCAAATGTAGAAGTGAAAGAAGCTATTCTGGCCTCCTTTAAAGATGGTGAAAATACTTCCTATGAAGGCATTTATGAGGGTTTCGTAGATAAACACAACCTGCCTCCCCGGTATTTTGGTCCTGAGGACGGTGTGCGTTTGGTTCCGGGTGGTTCATCCGTTCGCAGAGGGGCTTTTGTTTCATCCGGTGTAATCATTATGCCGCCGGCTTATATCAATGTTGGTGCTTATGTGGATGAAGGTTCAATGGTTGATAGCCATGCTCTCGTGGGTTCTTGTGCCCAGATTGGGAAGAATGTACACCTTTCAGCCGGAGTGCAGATAGGTGGAGTATTAGAGCCTGTTGGGATGAATCCGGTGATCATCGAGGACGATTGCTTTATCGGGGCCGGATCTGTAATTGTGGAAGGAATTCTTGTGAAGAAAGGAGCTGTTATTGCACCCGGAGTTACGCTTTCCAAAGCCGTTCCTGTTTATGATACGGTGAATGAGAAAGTTCTGGAGCGCGGTTCAGCTATTCCTGAAAATGCAGTAGTTATTCCCGGAACCCGTCCTGTGAGTAACGATTGGGCTAAAGAAAATGGACTCAGCATGTCCTGCCCGATTATTGTGAAATACAGAGATGAAGGAAGTAATGCTTCGCTGGAATTAGAAGAAGCTCTTCGGTAGTCATGTGATAACGTGTTTACGTGTTAACGTTTATAGATAAACACCCAATTACTTTAAAACCCAGCACTTTAACACGTAAACACTTTAACACTTTTCAGACTGCCAGAGCCTTGTTAGCTATTGCCAATCCTTTCACAAACGCCTGAATTACGGCCTCAAGGGTGTCAGGTGAAGCGCCCTTAGAGGTAAAGCGATGTCCCTCTTTCTCAAGGGTTAGGGTTACAATAACCAATGAGTCGGTATCGGGACTCAGGATTTCCACTTCGTGATTTATGACTTCAAGCGGGAGGAAGCCATCCGTTTCTGATTTGATAGCAGTAAGAATGGCATCAATGGGTCCAACACCCTGATCGAGGGAGATGATTTCGTCTTTGTCTTCAATTTTCAGCTTCACGGCTGCACTTACCAGTCCGTGTTTACGCATGGTAAGCTTGTAATCCACTACCTCAACAGGGTATTCGAGATCTGCATCCTCATTATAAACCAATGAACGAAGTACCTTAATCTCTTCCTCTTTTAGGGTTTTCCCTTTTCGGTTGATGTTATTCACATACTCATCATACAGCTTGGTATGTCCCTCGTCCATATTGACGTTCTCAAAGCCGGTGTTACGTGATTGACCCCAGCTGTTCTTTTGCATGTCAATAAATCCGGACTCAATATATTGCTGAATGCGTTCGAGGTTTGGTGGGAGTACCGGAGAGGAGAGAGAGTATTTGGCCACGATATGTGAACTCTTGAGCCCGGTACCTGTGAGCACGAACAGGCATTTCTTTCCTTTAAATTGATCCAGGTTGTTTTTGAAGGTGGCAAGCGGAATGGCACAAGCCGGTTCAGTGAAATAACCTTCCTCAACGGTCATTTCCTGCATCGATTCGAGCAATTCATTCTCGGTTGCGGTAAAGGCAAGTCCGTCCGTTTCCTCAATTCCGCGGAATACTTTATAGAAATCAAGCGGATCGGCTACGGCAACCGCATCCGCCATGGTATTTACCTGCTCTTTGACGATTTTATCCTTCTTAAAAATCCCTTCCACCACCGGTGAACTTTGTTCGGGTTGAACTGCTACAAAGCTTGGGATCTTATCAATCATCCCGGCTGCCTTCATCTCTTTGTAGCCTTTATAGATGGCAGCGAAGTTGGTTCCGGCACCAATGGGTACAAAGATGTAATCGAATTCGGTGTCACCCTGCTCATATAACTCATAGGAGAATGATTTTTGTCCTTCCTGACGGAAAACATAATCTCCGGCAAGGTAGTAATTTCCGGATTTGGCAAACTCACGACACAGTTTCTCACATGCCATAAAATCACCTTTAATCTTTATGATGGTGGCATCATAAATGGTAGCCTGTGCCAGTTTTACTTCCGGTGTTTTTTCCGGCACAAACACGAAACAAGGAATTTTAAAATAACAGGCATAGGCAGCCACTGATGCAGCCATATTTCCGGTAGAAGCCAGGCAAATAGCATCAGCACCCAGTTCCAGGGCTTTTTGCACTTCTATATAACTTCCCCGGTCCTTAAAGCATCCGGTGGGATGTTCAAATTCAAGCTTGGCGTACAGTTCAGCATCATATTTCTCGGAAAGACGATCGAGCTTCTTCAGCGATGAATAATGATTTTTGAGAGGATCTGGTAAAATCTCTTTCAGCGGATACTGAATGTGCTTCTCGGATTTGTTGTACTCAATATCCAGAACTCCTCCGCAATACGTGCAATAGGTGCTGGTTTCTCTCTCGTCATTTTCACGGCCACACATAATGCAGCTCATGGTATATCCAGAATTGCTTGATTTCATGGGATAATGCTATTGGGATTGTCGCAAATAAACTGTTTTGGAAGGTATCAAAAAATTAAGAAAAAAGCGCTTTTTCAGCCGTTCTGATTACAATGGCAGTATAATAATTTCTTCAAAATCCAGGTCCAATTCACTTAAAACCGGAGCTGCAATTTCTTCAATTTCATGCTCTTCGTAGTCATTCAATCCTTCCAGCTTCACATATAGAATATCGTTGTGCTCGTCGATGAAAAACTGTGAATCGGTCGACTCAAAACTGTCTTTCAGGGTTTGAATAAGGAATTCCACATCCTCAATAAAAGCTTTAATTTCGTCTTCGGTAGGTTCGCTCATTTTCCGTAGGTTCTTGCTTATAAATTCAGCCTAAATCTATGAATAATTATTTGGCAAAACTGTGGGAAATTTCCCGGAAACCGGAACGGCTTATTGTAGGGTTGATGTCCGGCACTTCACTGGACGGACTGGATATATGCTTGTGTAAGGTGTCCGGATCGGGAAATAACTCAAAGATTGAAGTGATAAAGTTCACAACGAAGGAATATTCAACCCCTTTGCGAGATCGAATTCGTGCTATTCAATCAAAGGAACAGGTACGTGCCCGGGAATTAACCATTCTGCATACGGAACTTGCCGGGAGATATGCTTCCTGGATTTTGGACTCTCTGAATGACTGGGGTATTGATCCCGACAAAGTTGACCTGATAGCCAGCCACGGCCAAACCATCTACCATGCTCCTGCTCAACTTGAGGAAGAAGAGCACGCCACCCTTCAGATTGTAGATGGAGATCATATTGCTCAAAAGTCAGGAATTATCACTATTTTTGATTTCCGGCAAAAACATACTGCTGTTGGGGGAGAAGGCGCACCACTGGCCGGAATATTTGATGAAGTGCTTTTTCGACATCAGGAGAAGCACCGGCTTTTGCTGAATTTGGGTGGAATCGCCAATTTTACCTGGTTGCCGTCCCATAAAACCGGAGAACCAATTTTGACCAGCGATACCGGCCCGGCCAACACACTCATCAATGAGGCCATGCAAAAATATTTCGATCAGCCTTTTGACGATCAGGGCGAAGTAGCGGCTTCAGGAACGGTTCACTCTGAACTGGTTAGGTATATTTTGCTTGAACCTTATTTTAGAAAAGCATTTTCAAAGACAACAGGTCAGGAAGATTTCAGGCTGGAATTCATCGAAAATCTGATGGAAGGGCATGGCATTGAGCTTGCGAAGAAGGAAGACCTTGTGGCTTCACTAACGGCGGTTACATCGCAAAGTATCAGCCGGGCTTTTGATGAGATAGTCGGTGATCAGGAGTTTGAGTGTTTTGTAAGTGGCGGTGGCATTCACAACAGAACGTTGATGAATGATCTGAAAGAGCGAAACCCCAATGCCACATACAAAGATATAGAAGATCTGGGAATTTCAGCCGATGCCAAAGAAGCTGCCATGATGGCCTTTTTTGCCAATGAGTTAGTGACCGGGGAAGGATTTTCTATTCCGGGGGTTACGGAAGAAAAAATTCATTTAGGGAAGATTAGTCTGCCGGGGTGAAAATCATTGTTTTGAGAACCCTGATTTGCATGATTTTCGGATTACCCGGATTTAGGTGTACATGATTCGCTGAAACAATACTATTCAAGCTCAATTATAGTTGCTCCCTTAGGTAATTTGGAATTCAGGATAGCAATCAGCTTTTTTAGCAACTTAGAAATGTTCTGATAGGTTAAACGATTTACGCTCAAAACTAAAACCGGGATAGAGTAGTTAATAAAGTTTTGTTGATTCTGAAGATTTTTATCCGCTGTTATGAAAGCATCAAAACCATTAGCCAGCATCAATTTTAACAATGCCCCATTTTCTTTTCCCTGCCAGCCCATATCCTGCACGGTGAATACCTCATGCTGTGAAAGGTCTTTCTTTAAAGGGTGAGGGATATTTTCGTCAAGAAGTAGCTTCATACTTTGACTTAAAATCCTGAGAGGAAACTACTTTGCCGGCAATATCTAAAACAGCGATAGCTTGTTTCTTTTCCACTGTAGGATAGTCGTTCAGAAAGGTATCAATGGAAGCGCCTTCTTCGAGGTAATCAAAAAGGATTTCTATAGGAACGCGTGTGCCTTTAAAAACCGGTGTTCCGCCTAAAATATTAGGATTGGATTGAATTTCTTTCATGACAATCTCCTGAAATGATCTGAATAATAGTACAAAAATAAGGGCTGAAATTCATTAACAGCTTTTACGACACAAATGTTATTAGATGGTAGTACCAGGCGGGTACATATTTGCAAGAAAAGGGAAACCCATTAATAACTTCTTTCCGCTTAATCCGTGTTCTATTATTCAGTTTGATTCAATGCCCAAACCAGTTCATCCACAATACGCTCAATTTGTTCTTTGGTGATGACCAAAGGAGGAAGGAACCTTACAACGGTTCCATGAGCGGCATTGCCCAGAATATTATGCTCAAACATTTTATCTATTACAGGCCGGGCGGGGCGATCGAGTTCCACCCCTAACATAAGCCCGAGTCCGCGTATATCTTTAACAGAGGGATAACCGGATAACCTTTCTCTGAGCAGCTTCATCATAAATGCTCCTTTTTCTGCTGCTTGTTCGGTGAGTCCTTCTTCTTCAATGGCATCCAGTGCTGCATTGGCGACATGACAGGCAAATGGATTTCCACCAAATGTGGTGCCATGATCACTGAATCCCAGTGCTGAAGCCACTTCTTCTTTTGCCAAAACGGCTCCGATGGGAATTCCACCTGCCAATGCTTTTGCAGTAGCAACAATATCAGGCATTACATCAAAATGCTGGTAGGCGTAAAACTTCCCGGAGCGACCGATCCCACATTGTACCTCATCTATAATCATAAGGATGTTAAGTTCATCGCAAAGCTGCCGGGTTTTTTTTAGGAATTCACCGTCAATTACATTTACCCCGCCGGAGCCTTGTATGGTTTCAAATCCTATAGCAATGGTATCTTCATCTACTTTTGCTTTCAGGGCTTCAAAATCATTAAATGGAACCTGATCAAATCCGGTGGGCATGGGGTCAAATCCCTCCCGATAGCTCGGCATGCCCATTGCAATGGTTGTTACTGATCGTCCATGAAATCCTTCACTGAGTGTGATTACATTTCCGGACTTTCCGTTTTTCTTACCCCACTTTCGAGCCATTTTTACACAGGCTTCCATGGCTTCTACACCACTGTTACAAAAGAAAACCCGGTCTAAACCGGACAATGTTGCCAGTTTTTCAGCCAACAGACTCTGAGGCTCATTGTAAAAGAAATTGGAGGCGTGCAGCAGCTTGTCAGCCTGTTCTTTAATGGCAGCAACTATTTTGGGGTGAGCATGCCCGAGGTTATTCACAGCCAATCCGCCAAAAGCATCCAGGTATTCGTTTCCCTCGGTATCCCAAAGTAATGCTCCTTTTCCATGAGAGAGGGTAACCGGCAGGCGGTTGTACACCTGGAAGTGGTATTGTTTTTCGAGCTGCTGTGCTTTGTCCATGCGTGAGGTGATGATTTATTTTTATTTGTTATTAATGTCAACAGAATGGAACCAGTGGTTCCGCCATGTGTTACGAACGGGCCGTTCGTAACGAGTGTCATGAGTAACAACTACTAAAAAAGAATTCTCAAATGAGAATTCTCGTTCCCAACCGGCGGTTGGGAATGCATGCCAGAACCTCTGGTTCAACATGATTAATAAGGGCTCATTAAAAATTCTGTAAGGAATCGTCCCGAAATTACTCTTACTGGAAAAAAGTAAAGAGAAAATCATGGGGCGAAGCCGATACAAAATATACGAAGAACATTATCCATACTTTATTACCAGCATGATAAAAGATGGATTGCCATTGCTCTCAAAACCTAAATTATCTCAGATTGTTTTAGATGGCTTTCTTTTCCTTCAGAGTGAAAGAAAGGTAATTATTTACGGATACGTAATCATGGAAAATCATTTTCATGCTATTGTTGAGGGAGAAGATTTGGCTAAAAAATTAAGACTCGCAAAGTCATTTATGGCAAGACGAATGATTGATTGTTTGAAAGCAGATGGGAATTCTAAGTTATTGGCTCAAATAGAATTCAGAAAACTAAAGCATAAGCTTAAATCTGATTACCAAGTATGGGAAGAAGGGTTTCATCCGAAGCAGCTATTGAATAATGAAATGGTAGCTCAGAAATTGGATTACATTCATTTCAATCCGGTAAAGCGTGGTTTCATTGACAGACCTGAATATTGGCGGTATTCATCAGCCAGAAATTATTTGGGGCAAACGGGGTTAATTCCTGTAACCATTTATGCGGGGTAGCTTTAATTCGCTATTTGGAACCAGAGGTACCGGCATGCATTCCGAACGGAACGTTCGGAACGAGAGTGATACAATATTCTCGTTCCCAACCTCTGGTTTGGAACACCTGCCTGAACCTCCGGTTCTACTAACGATTTAACCATTAACGAGTTTTAGCCCAATCCGACCTCGTTCCAGGTCCAAAGTAATGATTTCAAGACTCAGAATATCTCCAACACTTACCACATCATGAGGGTCTTCAATCTTCTTGTTTTCGGCCATGTTGGAGATGTGAAGCAGTCCGTCTTGTTTAACTCCGATATCTACAAACGCTCCGAAATCAACTACGTTCCGAACGGTACCTTCCAGTTTCTGACCTGCTTTAAGGTCTTCCATCTTCATCACATCGGTGCGAAGTAACGGCTTTTGAAGGTTTTCACGAGGGTCACGTCCCGGTTTCTGTAAGTTTTCTATAATCAGCTCCAGGGTAGGAACCCCAACGCCGATTTGTTCAGCTGTTTCTCCGAGGTTCACATTTTTGAATTTGGATGCAATCTTATCCTTCTCTGAAGAAAGGTTTTCGAGATTGATGCCAAACAGATTACAAAGCTTCTCAGCAGCCTCATAACTTTCGGGGTGAATGGCGGTGTTGTCCAATGGGTTCTTGGATTCAGGAATACGCATGAATCCGGCCGCCTGCTGGAAACGGAAATCGCCCACACCGTCAATACTACGAATTTGCTCGCGGTCCATAAAAATCCCCGTTTCCTCCCGATGTTTCACGATGTTGGTAGCCACCCGTTTGCTTAATCCGGAGATGTGAGACAGCAAAGGAGCAGATGCCGTGTTCAGGTTCACCCCAACTTCATTCACACAGCTTTCAACCACATCGTCCAGTTTACCTGCCAGCTGATTCTGATTCACATCATGCTGGTATAAACCGACCCCAATCGATTTTGGATCAATTTTTACCAACTCCGCCAATGGATCCTGAACCCGTCGGGCAATGGAGATGTTTCCACGTTGTGCAGCATCCAGCTCGGGGAATTCCTCCCGGGCAACTTTAGAGGCCGAATAGACCGATGCTCCCGCTTCATTCACAATCAGGTAGTGAAGTTCTTCATCAGGGTGTTTCTCTTTTCGTTTTTGGAGGAAGTCGGCCACAATCTGCTCGGTCTCACGACTGGCAGTTCCATTACCGATGGCGATCAGGCTCACCCCGTACTTATCAATCAGCTTTTCGAAAACAGCTTCTGCTTCTGCTACTTTTTTCTGTGGAGGAGTTGGGTAGGTGGTGGTTCCTTCCATGTATTTTCCATGCTCATCCACTACAGCGACTTTACAACCGCTTCGGAAAGCGGGATCAATGCCCATTACTACTTTTTTGTCGAGTGGGGGCTGCATAAGCAGGTTGCCGAGGTTGGTCGCAAAGGTTTCGATAGCATGTTCATCGGCTTTGTCGGTAAGGTCACTTCTGAGTTCCCGTTCCAGTGATGGGAACAACAGGCGTTTGTAAGCATCTTCTACAGCATCCTGCAGGTATTCCGTGAAAATACTCAGGTCGTTGTTGATCACCAGGTCGTCAATATTCTCGAGCGTTCGTTCTTCCCAAAGTTCCACGTTTACGAACAGGACATTTTCCTTTTCGCCGCGGTTGATAGCCAGAATCTGGTAAGGCTTCATTTTGCTGGCACGGTAAGAGAACTCGTAATAATCTTCGTAATTCGTTCGGTCTTTGACGGCCGGGTTTTTCTTAGTCACGATATTAGCATGCTCGGCGAATACCTTTCGCAGCATTTCCCGCACTTCCAGGCTTTCGTTGATCCATTCCGCTACGATGTCGGTAGCTCCGCCGAAGGCATCTTCAACTGTCTCTACTTCTTTTTCTTTATCGATGTATTCCCTGGCGTATTCAACCGGATCACCTTTCTCAATTTTCTGATCCCAGATAAGCTGAGCCAATGGCTCTAATCCTTTTTCCTTGGCTTTATCGCCCCGGGTTTTACGCTTTTGTTTATAGGGAAGGTAGATGTCTTCCAGAGTAGTCAAATCCGTACAGGCCTTAATTTGCTCTTCCAGCTCAGGCGTTAGTTTATCCTGCTCTTTGATAGATTTAAGAACCGTTTCTTTACGGGCTTCCAAGGTCCGCTGGGTTTCTAAGCCATCTCGGATAGCGCGGATTTGTTCCTCATCCAGTCCATCGGTGGCTTCTTTACGGTAACGAGCCAGAAAAGGAACCGTAGCTCCTTCATCCAAAAACTTGGCTACAGTACTGATTTGCTTAGGTGAAAAATTCAGTTGCTTCGCTAAAAAACTAAAAATAGAAGTATCGCTCATTGATGATATTCGTTTCAAAATTAGGAAGCTGAAAATAAGAACTCGGCTTTAGAATTATGAATTTTAAATGATGAAATTTTCGTCAATCGTTATTTGCTGAATCTATATCCAAACTTCCAATCGAGAGAGCGACCAAGAACGAATAACGATTTCCGAATAACGAAAATAAATATGTAACCTTTTCTATTATCATCAGTGTATAAGGTTGAAAACATAAAGCTCGGGAAATTTACACGGTGGATTCAACTTCGGATAAGGCATTGATGATGAAAGTAAAGAACGGCGACCTGGATAAGTTGGGTCTGTTGTTTGAGCGATATAATCGACCGCTATTCAGTTTTTTCTACCGGATGTGTAAAGAAGCGGAGCTTTGTGAAGACCTGGTTCAGTCTGTTTTTGAGCGCATGTTAAAATATCGGGACACTTATACCGGCGACGGTAAGTTCACCACCTGGATGTTCAGTATTGCCCGGAACGCTCACATCGATCATTACAGAAAGCAGCAGCGGGAAGGAATTCCGGTAGAAATTGATGAAGAACGACTGGAAGTGGATGAGGAAGAAGCGAAGGCAGTGGTCAATAAAAAAGAGAAAAAGGAACTGCTTGAAATTGCACTGAGCCGGCTTGATGAAGATAAAAGAGAGATTATTGTATTGAGCCGTTTTGAAGGCTTGAAGTACAAAGAAATCGCCGATATTCTGGATACTACCGAAGGGGCGATTAAAGTAAAAATGTTTAGGGCCATGAAAGAATTAAAAGATTTGGTAAATACCTTAAATGAGGAATGCAGCCATGAATGAACAACACGAACAATTAATAGCCGACTACCTGGCCGGGAATCTGGATGATGCCGGCAAGACACAGGTGGAAGAGCTGATTGCCAACGGCACTATCGACTTTATGGAGTTTCGTGAGCTCGAGAAACTGCACGAAGATCTGGGTTCTATATCGGCTCCGGCTCCCGGAAAAGAAATGAGCTCGAAGTTCTACGCAATGTTGGAGAAGGAAAAGCAATCCGTTAAAGAGCCCTGGTTGAAGATGGCACAGAATCAGATTCAGCAATTTATCGCAGAGCTTACCATGCCACGACTGGCGTACGGGGTAGTGTTGCTGATTATGGGCGGTTTCATCGGTTCACAACTCAATAGCAGTGACTCTGAAATTGAACAGCTCAGCCAGCAGGTGGAGGATATGCGCGAAATGATGATGGTGAATATGCTGGAAGGAGCTTCGGCTGCCGACCGGCTTAAAGCGGTTTCCATCAGCAGTGAAATGACTTCTGTTGATACAGAGGCTATTCATGCATTGCTATTTACGCTGAATAACGACCCAAGCATTAATGTTCGGGTTCAGGCTATTGAAGCTTTAAAGAGATGGGGTGGTAATGAACGGGTGAGGGAAGGATTGGTGAAGGCCATAGCTAAACAACAATCACCCATTGTGATTACAGAACTCGCCGATGCTATGCTGGAGCTGGAACTGAGAAATTCCGCCCCTGAATTCAGACGCCTGATCGAAGAACGTGACCTTGATTTTACGGTTCAACAAAAACTGGAAAGCAGCATTGCTGCACTGATGTGAGAGAGATTATGAAGACAATATTGTTACTTGGGATATTTTTGGTGAGCACTTCAGCTGAAGCCCAGACATCGGTTTCATCCCAACGGGCGCAGGAGGATGTTGAAATCAGAATACCGGCCTCAGAGTTTAATGCAGAGACCTTCTTTCATATGAAGAATATTAACGGGGATTTAAATGCCGAAGGGTATGATGGAGATGAAATCATTATCACAGGAACAAAAATAGTTACAAGTAAGCCGAGGTTAATCGGTGATTTTAATCCGGATGAGATTTACCTGGACCGGCTTGATGGGAACAACAGTATTTTCATATTTGTACGTCAGCCCGGAATGGAAGTAAAAATCGAGGGGGATAAACTCCATTACAATTACCAAAGAAGAAAGAAAAACAGGTATGGAGATGATGATCGGCTGAATTTTGAATTCAATCTTCAGCTTAAAATTCCGCATTATCTCATGTCAGAGATTTCAACCATCAACGGCGGGGAGGTTGTAGTTTCCGGTATGACTACGGGGGTAAAAGCGAATAATGTAAACGGAAGTGTTTTTGTGAATGATGCGGCCGGAAAAGTGGATGCCAACACCGTGAACGGTAATATCCGGGTTGAATTTGCTGAGGCCCCCGAACAAGATTCTGAATTTCATACAGTGAATGGTACCATCGAAGTGTACGCACCAAAAAATTTGTCTGCTGTTGTAACCTTCAAAAGTTTACACGGTGAACTATATACCGACTTCAACAATATTGAATACTTGCCTAACCGGGTAAATAAAAGTCAGGATGGGACAATCCGGTACAGCATCGAGCAAACATCTCCTATTCAAATTGGCGAAGGCGGTCCTGAACTGCGGTTCCGCCTTTTAAATGGAAACGCTTATATCAAACAAAGAAAATCATAAAGAGAAAAATCATGTATAGATCATTTAAAAAATTGCTTTTCATCCTTACTGTTGGCCTGATTTCCATCCCGGCCCTTGCTCAGAATAACCTGGAAATACCGCTATCGAATCCCGGTGAACCCGGAAAACTGATTGTGGCGGCGAACTTCTCCGATGAAGTTGAGATCAGAGCACACGACAAGAATAATGTAATTGTGAATTATGACAGTGATAATGCCGATGACGAAAGAGATTCCATAAGAAACGGTATGCGTCGAATTTCAGGCGGAGGCGTAGGTATTGAGGTAACCGAAGACAATAACGAGGTACGGGTAAACACCGGCCCCATGCCGAACGATGACCTGGAAATGATTATCTACGTTCCACGAAACTTCTCTCTTAAGCTGAACACGGTACAGGGTGATGTAACGGTATCCGGCCTTTCGGGTGAGTTGGAAATTAGTGCTGTAAATGGTGATGTAGAGCTAAGTGATATCTCCGGTACGGTGTTGGTTAATAGTGTAAACGGAGATATTGAAATTGATTTCAATGAGATTACCGCAAACGCACCCATGTCTTTTACCGGGGTGAATGGAGATATCGAAGTATCCTTTCCGGCGGATGCCAAATTCACCGCAAAAATGAAAACGGAGTGGGGCGATGTGTACACCAATTTCGATATGGAGATCGACCGGACTTCTTCTAAACCGGAAGTGAATACCAAAGATGGAGAGTACCGTGTGGCCGTGAACAAATGGATATTTGGAAAAGTGAATGGAGGCGGACCCGAATTTCTGTTCAAAACATTGCATGGAGATATTTCAATTCGTAAAAAATAATTTTTTACAGCAACCTTTTTAGAATCAAATCGTCTAAAGGTTGAAACCATAACTGGAGCTGTAAGCCATTTAAGCCAAGAGGCTTGCAGGGATAGGACTCCTCTTTAAAAATCCCCAAAACTATGAAGCGCGTATATACTACTATGGCAATGGTATGTCTTTGTGTCAACTTGTTTGCACAGACTTCCTATCAAAAACAAACAGACACTATTGCCATTAAAACAGATGATGTAAGAAGAGGAACGGCGGATAATCCCGCCATGCAGGCCATCAGGATTGATGGTGAAAATGAAATTGTGTTAGACGGACTTTTAAATGAGTCTATTTGGAAGAACGTCCCGATTGCAACTCAATTCACGCAGCGCGCGCCGGACGATGGCAGTGCGGCTTCTGAAAATACAGAGGTTCAGCTGCTATATACCAATGAATATATATTTGTAGGAATAATGGCCTACGACTCGGCTCCGGATTCCATTAATGCCCCACTTTTTCGGCGTGATGGTGATGAGGCCAGCGACTGGGTGTATGTACTGTTTGACAGCTACAACGACAAAAGAACGGCTTTTACCTTTGCAATAAATCCACGGGGTGTGCAAAAAGATATCCTGCTTTATGATGATACTGATGAAGATCAGCTTTGGGATGCTGTTTGGCAGGCAGAAACAAAAATTTTAGAAAACGGCTGGTCAGCAGAGATGAAAATTCCCCTTTCACAGTTGCGCTTCAGCTCCAATGATGAAGAGCAATCGTGGGGGGTTAATTTTCAGAGAAGGATTGCCCGTAATGGCGAAATATCCTTTTGGGCACCTACCTCACAGAACGAAACCGGTATTGTTTCCAAGTTTGGAAGACTTAATGGAATTCAGAACCTGAAAGAGCCACGCCGATTGGAAGTTATTCCTTATGTGTCGGCTGATTTAACCCGTGTTCCATCTATAAGTACAGATAATCCTTATTACAGCCGGAATGAATTGGGAGCGGGAGTCGGAGGCGATATTAAGTACGGCCTTACCTCCGATCTCACCCTGACAGCGACAATAAACCCGGATTTTGGACAAGTTGAGGCTGATCCGGCAGTGATTAATTTAACGGCCAACGAAAACTTTTTCTCCGAACGCAGGCCTTTTTTCCTTGAAGGGAATGATATCTTTCAATTCGGCAATACCAAGACATTCAGCCGCTTTGGAAATCCCGTTACCTTTTATTCCAGGAGGATTGGAAGAGCACCCCAGGGGACACCAAACAGGGCAGGAGTTAATGCGGATTATGTAGATCGTCCGGATTTGACGACCATTGCAGCGGCCGCCAAAGTGAGCGGAAAAACCCAAAACGGATGGTCTATTGGTTTTCTTGACGCTTATACTTTAGAAGAGGAAGCCCTATATACGGCACCTTCCGGAAATGAAAGCTCTTTTGCTGTTGAACCGGCCACCAACTATATGGTGGCACGAACCAAGAAAGATTTTAATTCAGGCAACACCTACTTCGGGGGTTTCGCCAGCGCTGTAAACCGCAGTATTGATGGAACCTACTTCGAGGACTTCCTTCGCTCATCCGCCTATCTGGGTGGTGTGGATTTTGAACATAGTTTCAACGACCGCAACTGGATTACAAGCGGTGCTTTTTCCTATAGTGTGATAAACGGTTCAAAAGAAGCTATTCAGCGAGCCCAAACTTCACCGGTCAGGCATTATGACCGCGTAGATTCGGATCAGCTTTCGGTAAATCCAAATAAAACAAGCTTGTCCGGTTTTGCGACAGAAATAAGTATCCAGAAAAGAGGGGGAGATGATAACTGGATGACTTCTTTAACCTATTCGGATGTTTCTCCCGGATATGAGACGAATGACATCGGCTTCCAAAACAGAGCCGATTACAGATCTATAAACGGAGGGCTGATTTTCCGGGAGACTGACCCTAAGCTGTTACAATACTTTGAGACATGGTTATTTAAAGGGAATGCATGGAATTATGATGGAGATATGATCAACAACTGGTATGGAACCGGTGGCTTCATGCGCTTTGATAACCTCTGGACTTTCAACTACAACGCAAATGTATCCGGTGATCAGTTAATGGATCGCACCACCCGTGGTGGCCCTGTAATGGAGCGGCCGAGGGACTGGAATTTTAATCTGAACCTGAGTACCAATCAAAATAAAGATGTGTCGTTTCATTTTGGCACTTTTCAGCGACAGGATGTTTCCGGTGAATTTGATAATAATATTTGGATGGGGGTTACCTTTCTGCCTACCACATTTATTCAAATATCAGTTTCCCCGGAGTTTGGTTATCAGCGGGACACGGATCAGTACGTGACCAAAGTTCAAGATGCCAACGCTACCGACACCTATGGCAACCGGTATGTATTTGCGGATATAAAGCAGCGAAGGTTTATGACCAGCGTAAGGGTAAACTGGACCTTCTCACCAACCATGAGTTTGCAAACTTATGTGCGTCCGTTTATAGCCAGCGGTGAATACACGCACTTTAAGGAATTTGCTGAACCGCGAACTTATAATTTTGACCGATACGGGGAAGATAAGGGAACCATCAGCAAAGCAGGAGACGAGTACTCCGTAGATCCCGATGGAGCAGGAGGTTCGCCGGCTTTTAATTTCCGTGATCCGGATTTTAACTTCCGTTCAGTACAAGGTAACGCGGTATTCCGATGGGAATATGCCCCGGGATCGACTCTGTTTCTTGTGTGGCAGCAACAACGGGATGACTTTGTTAGAATGGGTAATTTCGATCTCGGCAGAGATCTGGATGGCCTCTTCAGTGCCAAACCAACCAATGTATTTCTCGTGAAACTGAGCTACTGGTTCGGTACCTGATAACCTTATTCATGTATACATAGATATATCAGAAAGGGCGCAATAGTGCGCCCTTTTTTATACTGATTAAAATCAGTTCAGGTGATCGTAATTGTTTTACTCCACCGATGTCTTACATGTCTTCAGCCCAAATGGTGCATACAGGGGGCAGAAGCTTACCAGGCTTGTAAGCACAAATACTCCGGCCAGTACCAATAATACGATGCCTAATGTACCGGTAACCGTTCCTGTGAAGTAAAGAGCAACAAATATAATCGCTAAAACAAAGCGTATAATTTTATCAGCAGAACCCATATTCTTTTTCATAGTAACCTCAGTTTTTTTTGTTAGATAATCCATTCAAATAGAAAAACTAAACCTGCAATTATTAGTATACAGAGTACACAAACGGCAAGAAGTTTTAGTATTTTCAACCGCACAATAAAATTTATTTTTGAAGGTTTTGTGAACTTGTTATCACAGGTGAATAGTAACTGAACTAATTCTTTATTAAAAGCAGCAATGAATACACAGCATCTTACAGCAGAACAGGTAAAATCAATACAGTCCGGTTTCATCAATAAAGTTTATGGCTGGATGGCCCTTGCCCTTGCCATTACCGGCTTTGTGGCTCTGCGTGTGGTCGATTCCGGTTTTGTGGAGACTATGGCTCAAAACCAGATTTTATTTTTTGGCATTATTATAGCTGAACTCGGTCTGGTAGTTTGGCTGTCAGGAAGAATCAACAGCATGAATGCAAGCATGGCCATCGGGCTTTTCTTGTTGTACTCGGCACTAAATGGGCTCACATTCTCTATTTTATTTCTGGTTTATACCTCGGCTTCTATTGCTTCAACGTTTTTTATAACGGCCGGTACATTCGGGGTGACGAGCGCCTACGGGTATTTCACCAAAAAGGACCTTTCCAGCATTGGTAACATTGCCTTTATGGGGCTGATTGGGATTATCATTGCCACCGTTGTGAATATATTCGTTCATAGTGAAATGCTCTACTGGGGCATAACCTACATAGGTGTGCTGGTTTTTGTGGGATTGACTGCCTACGATACACAGAAGATGAAAAAGATGAGCCTGGAAGTGGATGTAGAATCCGAGGAGGGAAGCAAAGGCGCTATTATGGGAGCCCTTGCCTTATACCTCGACTTCATTAACATGTTTATTTTCTTGTTGCGAATTTTCGGAGACCGGCGGTAATTTTATTCATATAAATCGTCTTTATCTGCCCGGGCGAGCTCAATCATGAACCTGGCCATTTTTTGGGTCACCGCTTTGAAATACTTTTCGCCCTTTTCGGCAGAAGCTTTTTTTGGATTACCTATTCCGGTATCGTCGGTTACCTGAGACCATGGCCGTTCAGCCCATGCCCAGTCTTCTGTCAGTGCTTTTATTTTGCTCTTTCGTTCACTGCCCGGACCTGCTTCATCGAGTGGTAAAACCAAATCGGGCCTTAGATGTAAGAGTAAACTGGTTTCAAGTTCATCCGCATGATCTCCATCTTCATCAAAAAACTGCTTTTTGTCGAGCGATTTAAACCAATCGGCTACGCAAAGAAACATGTCGGGAAATTCCAGCCCAAGTTCCCTTACTATCGGTTTGAAGTTATTTCCTCCATGGCTGTTGAAGATCAGAAGTTTATGAATTCCCTGACGGTTTAATACCGTGATCACATCTTTAAGAATGGCAAACTGGGTGCTTGGGTTTAGGTTCATATCAAGGTAAATATCGGGTTGCCCGGTATTCACCCCAAAAGGGATAGTTGGCAGAACGATGACTTTGGAACCCTCTTCCCAGGCGATTCGGGCTGATTCTGCAGCGATATGATCTGCTTCAATGACATCAGTAGCGTAGGGTAGATGGTAATTATGTGCCTCGGTTGCGCCCCAGGGAAGGATAGCGAGCTCGAAGTCGGCATCTTTCAGGTTCTTCCAGTTGGTCTCAGCTAAAATGTATGGTCTGATCATCTTTAATAAGGAGTAAGGGTTACATTGTTAATCGCAGAACGTTGAGCTCAAAAGTATGGAACAGCAGTTGATATTGGAAACCACGAAGTCGATTTCTTAACCCAGAGAATATCTTGCTTAAATATGGATTGAAATGACCAGCTAAATTGTATTGCTGACAAAAGCATAAACCATGGCAAACTTCAGCAACCTATCTCAATCCGACAAAAGCAGAATAATAGAAATGGCATGGGAAGACCGAACTCCCTTTGATGCTATCGAGTTTCAGTTTGGGCTTACCGAAGATGAAACCATTGAGCTGATGCGCTCCGAAATGAAGCGCTCCAGCTTTAAAATGTGGAGAGAACGAGTCTCCGGTAGAGATACCAAACACCGCAAAAAACGCAAAGAGGATGTTAATCGGTTCGTGAGCCCCAATCAGTATTAGTAAAAGGTGATGGTTAGTCTTGAGTTTGAGGCAACTCGTTCAAAGATTCGGATGTCAACAGCTCTCCATTGGCAATAACAGCGTGAATATTCACAGTGTTGCGTATATCGGATAATGGATTAGAATTCAGAATAACCAAATCTGCTTTTTTGCCGGCATCGATACTTCCAACCCGGCTGTAATCCCCAAAGAAATGAGCACCATTATATGAAGAGGCCTGAAGGGCTTGCAACGGAGTTATTCCTGATTTCACAAAAGCTGCCAATTCACGGTGGAGCGATATTCCCGGATATACATACGAATTATAAGCTCCCGCATCCGAGCCTGCCAATAACTTCACGCCTGCTTGTTGCATATCGCGGGTTACTTTTTTGAAAAGATCATTCAGCTCTTTCTCAAACTGAATGGCATCCGCATCTCTACGCTGCGCTGAGCGAACCCGGCGCTGATACGTTTGTCGGATGTCGTCAGGAATATATTGCAAGTACTCATCCCCCGAGTGATCTTCTTCATGAAGAAAGCTCAGAACATCATCAATATGAAGTGTAGGTACCACATATACATTTTCATCGGCTAATGTCTGATAAAAAACACGGGCGGTATCTTCATTATAACTGTCATTCAATTCAGCTACGGCATCCCAAAACCCAAGCTGACCATTATACACCTTACTGGTGATTTCTCCTTCCCGATCCGAAGTACCCTTTAAGACATAATAGAGGTGTTCAATTCCATCCAACCCAGCTGTAATAGCATCATCAATAAAAATGCTCATAGGCATGTGTCCGGTAACGGTAAGCCCGCGTTCTTCAGCCTGACGAATAATTTCCAGGTAAGCCTCCCCGCTTAACGTGCTCTCATAAATCTTTACATAATCGACACCTATGGATTGGAGAGAGTCGAGAGCTTGGGTGATATCCTCACTACTCTGCACTTCAATAGAGCCTTCCCAGGTTGGATCGGGGCCGTCAATTTTTGGCCCGGATGTATAGATATAGGGACCGGTCAGTGAATCAGTCTTAATTTCAGATCGCCATCCAAAAATAGTGGAGGTTAAGTCACCACCGGCATCCCGAACAGTAGTTACTCCGTTGGCAATGTAAAGAGGCAGCATTTTTTTGTTTGAACCGATAAGGTCCTGCCCACCGCGTAAATGAATGTGCATATCCCACAAGCCCGGAATGGCAAATTTACCTTTCATGGAGACCGATCTCGCACCCTCCGTATTTTTACTTCCATCTTCAAAAATGTCCTTAATGGTGTTTCCTTCAATAAGTATGGAATGATTTTCAGCGATATCACCGGTTTCAATATCAATAACATGGAGGCCGGTTAGAAGAAGCTGTTCGGATTGGTTTTTAGAAGTGCAGGCATTCAGTAAAATGAATGTGAGTAAAAAAGCAGAAAATAGGGAGGTCTTCATAGCTTGGAGGTATTGTTATCAGCTAACATTGAATTTGGATGGTATTACATCAAAGGGATGATAGGAAGAAGCACAAACATTCTTTTACTTCATTTATCACCATGAAAGTATGAATGATTGCTCGTTCATATTCAAATAACCTGAAGAGGCACAAACTGTTCTGTTGCCTGGAAGTGGAATAAACCGTATTATTGCAACTTAGTCGCAATAAAGAAATATGCCGAGAAGAAAAACACAATCAAGTACGGAAATCTTATCAACGTTGAAGGCAGCCGATTCGGCCATGAGTCATCAAATGATCGAAGAAGCACTGAGCATCGACGTGGACCGGGCTACGATATACCGTGTATTAAACCGGTTTTATGAAGACGGGTTGGTACACCGTGTAATTGGGGAAAACGGGAAACAGTATTTCGCTTTATGTGAAAACTGTGAGGTGAACGATCACAGCCACGATCATTTCCATTTTCGGTGCAAGAACTGTGGGAAGGTAGAATGCCTGACCCGGGAAATTCAGATTAAGCTGCCCGAGGGTTACAGGGCCGAAAATTTCAACGGAATGGTTTCCGGCTATTGTTCTGGTTGTGCCTAATGTGACTCAGGAAAAGTATTTCATGCAGAAGAAAATCATAAATTTATCAAAAGGGTTCTGGGATCGGTTAGGTATAGGTTTGTCCGGTTTATGTGCCATTCATTGCTTGCTGGTGCCGGTTTTCGTTTCGCTGATTCCTCTGTGGCCTACCCTGGATAACTTTCACGAATACACGCACCTGGTGTTTTTTCTGGCAATAGCTCCGGCGGTCATTTTGTCTGTCAAAAACCGTAAGAACCTTAAATCTATCTCCGGATATTTATTCGTGGGGCTTGCCATCATATTTGTAGCCTGGTTTTTTAATCACCAGCTTGGAGATTACGGTGAAGCCGCAGTTACATTGGTGGGCAGCTTGCTGTTGATACGAGGACATTGGATGAATTATAAAACCAAAAGTATCAGCTGACATGCTCCAGAAGCAATTTCAGAACTTTTTCTGCACACCCCCAGCTTAGGGTTACCCCGGCGCCTCCATGCCCGTAGTTATGGATAAAAAGCCTGTTGTGCATTTGTTCGGCTTCAAGTCGTAATCCATCTTCATTTTTGCGAAGATACCGGTAGCCAATCTTTACCTTTCTTTTGGTGAATCGGTCGATTTCCATCCCAAAGCTTTCCTGCAAAATATCTTTATGAAGAGTGTACATCTGTTCGGGAATTACGGTGCCGTCAATTCTCTTATTTGGGGTGATGGTTTGTTCTCCGATCCATTTTCCATGTTCGTCCAACCGTCCTTCCTGTCGACTTCCCCCCAAAATCCAACCATCGCTTCTGGGATAGAAGTAAACATCCTGCGCATTCCCTGATTCCGTATGGTAGATTTCTGTTCCAGGAGAAAAGTTATACGAAACGATATCTCCATTGGGATTCTTCAAAATGGGAGCGTCTAAAATTTGAAGAAGATGCCCGCGATATAGAAGTCCATTGGGGTCATCAAAAAGTTCTACAGACCCAAGCCCGGAACAATTTATAACGATATCGAAAGGAAGATCCTTTAAATCTTCTTTTCCCAGTGATTGAATTTGAAGCTCGGCTCCGGCCTTAAGTACCGAATTCAAAAGGGCCGGGTAGTAGAGCGACCAATCGCAGAAATAGCAGTTGAATTTCCAGCCGGCCTGAATGGTAATTCCGGAATGTGTAGGGTGAAAAGAATCCCGAAATTCTTCAAGAGAAGAGAAGCCGTCCATGTGTTGGGCGTAGCCGGGGCAGTCTTTCCCGAAAGCAAAAAGCTCGAAGTGTTCGTGAACTTTCAACCCGGGGAATTGCCGTTCATATAGTACATCAAAATGGGAGAGGCTTTCTTTGAATATGGAATCAATTTCTCCGGAATTGACGCTGCGTGGAATCACCGAAGCAGCCGGAAACAGGCTGCTGAAGGTAGGGTCGTTCCGGGCTATTCTTGGATCAGATTCAGATAGTATTGTGACCTTCCAATTGTGTTGTTGCAGAAGTTTGGCAACGCTTAATCCGCTTACTCCACAACCAATAATACAGACGTTTCTTTTTTTACTCATGCCAAAATATAAAGGCTTTAAAGTTGGAATAAATTAATTTTCAGCCCGGCTAATATGTTGTTTCAAGTATCTAATTTTGGTAATTTTAATTATCAACAGACAGGCTTTTTACGTGCAAAAAACAATATCATCAGTTTTATTCACTGTTCTTTTTATGAGCATGGTGTCCTGCAATTTGCTCACCGTGGATGAAGAAGCTTCCGACTATCCCACCACCTTTCCGGCTATTGAGTTTTCTGAACTTGACAAGATGAATCAGGAATACCAAGCCGCTAATGACGGCCACATTTGTTCAACGCTCAACAAGTATGGGTTCACCGGATATAGTGAAATATTTTTTGAGAATGGAGAAAGTCCGTGTGCAAACCGGGATGTTGTGCGGGTTGAAATTCATCAAACTGACTCCCTTATTGCGGCGGCAAAAGCAGCTTTGCTAAAAAATAGCACTTATACCGGGGTAAATGATACCTCAAAACTTATGATTACAGAATTATTGCCGATAAGTGGATGTACCATCTGTGAAGGCCCCGGTCTTAACAATGTACCGATAGAGTTGAAAATCACTTTTGCTGAGCAGACGATAGATTCAAATAAAGTAGTTGGAACCGATATCACGGTTGTTACAGATGCAGAGGGAGTAAGCAGAATTTGGGGAAATTGGTATTCCGATTTTGAAAGCCCTGATTTTGTGAACTTTGGATATGAAGAAGTACAATCCGGAATGGTAGGATGGCAGATTGATATGCGTCGTTTTACCGGAGAGGAAGCAATTTATACAGTGCAGGAAAATGATATCAGCGGGAAGCCCGAGCGGGTGTACCTGCCGATAGAAAATGAGAGTGAACAACAACTGGAAATTCGTACATGCTGGGCAATCCCTGTTTCATACAGCGGAAATTCAGCCTTTAACGGCTGGATAGCGTATGTGGATATAGAAGAAGGATTCCTGGTAGATATGAGAGCCCGTTAGTTCAGAAATTTGGTATCACGAAGGATATAAATTTCTTTACGATATCGGATTATTAAGATTAGTAACATTTGTTAATCTCATTACTCTTAACTTTATGAGCAATGACTATACAAAAAGCACAAAGGACGAAACATTGACTGAATCGGCAAATAAGAAAATACTTATTGTAGAAGACGACATGATTATCTCATTGGTCGTTGAGAACATGATCAAGAAACTTGGCCATACGTTGGTGGGCAAGGCTGCCTCCGGAGATGAAGCCATTGAGTTAGCCAAAGAGCATCAACCGGATATTGTGTTGATGGACATTCGCCTTAAAGGAGAAATGGATGGCATTGAAGCCGTCACTCAAATCAAAGAGCACATCACCACGGAAGTGATCTACCTGACCGGAAACTCCGATAAGGTAAATTACGAGCGCGCCAAAGCAACCGAATGTGTGGATCTTATCTCCAAGCCCTTTACGATTGGTGAATTGACCCGGTCTTTAGAGTTGGTTCCCTGATAACTTTTTTGTGCATCTTTTCGGGGATTTTATCGTAGGTTATTCCGAAATAAAGATGGGCAAATACTATGAGTACAAAATTCAAAAACCTTCGAAACGATTTAGAAGATCTGGAACAAGACGGGCAATTTGATATTGATGAAACCTCCTCTTCATCCGGCAGCAAATCAAGTTCAAAAATTGCCAATTATATACTGCTTTTCGCATTTATAGCGACCCTCACTTTTTATGCCGGCTCGCAGTTTAATTCTTCAGGCATAGATTTAAATCCGCTGGATAATATTGTTCAGGAATTTAACCAGCCCAATGAAGATTTATTGAATAGAATGGGGGCCTGGATGGAGGAAATGGGCTACGGAACCCTTACGCATGAGGAACTCATCGCCCTGAGGGCTGAAGGAGTTACGGCTACCTATACTTCGCAAATCAGAGATGCCGGTTATCCTGAGGTAACGCTGGAGCAGTTGGTGGAACTACAAGATGCTGATGTAAGCAGCACCTTTACCAGTATGATGGCCGAGCTGGGTTATGAACTCACGGTTCAGGATTTAATAGATCTGCGTCGTGCTGATGTAACAGCATTCTTTACCAGCAACATGATGGATTTAGGATATACGATGGAAGAACTTACCCAGGAAAACCTGATCCGGATGAGAAACATCGGGGTCACCCACACACTCGCTGAGAGATTGACGGAAGAACGGGGAGCTCTACCCACCGTTGATGAACTGATCCGCTATCGCATTAGTAATCAATAAGTAAGAAGGTTTTAAGGGAACATTTTCTTCTTAATTTTCTTTACAGGTAGTGAATAGAAACAACTAAACAACTTGTAATGAAAAAATTACTATCACTTTTTTCTTTAATAATAATTTCAACACTGCTTACACAAGCTACGGCTCAGCAATATCTAATCGAAAACTCTTCCGGTATTGGACCCAAGATTGGTTTTTATAAAGCCCCTGATGCTGAAGACGGAACTATGTTTATCGGCCTTCAGTCCCGAACAAAAGGGAAATATGTAGGTGCTGAATTTTCTCTGGAGTACAGAGGAGAGCAAAGCTATACAACCACAGGCGGAAGCGAGCTAACCGTTCGCCAGGTACCGGTAACCGGTTCTTTATTAGTATTTGCCCCATTGGCAGAGAACTTGGCTCCTTATGGATTAGCCGGACTGGGTGCTTACTACACCTTCTATGATTATGACGGTGGTTTTGTAAACCCGGGTGATGATGCTGAAGTGAAAATAGGATATCATTTGGGCTTTGGTGCTGATGTAGCACTTTCCGAATCGGCAGCATTGAATGTTGATTACCGTTATCTGTTCTTAGATGGAAGCGATGATTTGTCTAATAAAGAATTCAGCGGTAATGTGATTTCAGCAGGACTCACGTTTTATTTCTAATCTAAAAAAGTCCTATTTTACGAATCCCGCACTTAACCGGTGCGGGATTTTTTTGTTTAATCCATAATGAACCTTACTTACTCTTACCGAAATCAGAAATATGCCGGAAATCGTACTACCTGAAGTTGAATTAAACATTTACTCACCCAAAGATCCCACCGAGATTACCGTAGTTGAGAACTATGTATGTACCAAAGAGAGCAGCCCGAATTTTGTAAGGCATATCACCTTTGACGTGTCAGGCACGGAACTGGAAGGCCGGGTTCGGATCGGACAGTCGATTGGTATTCTGCCACCGGGAGAAAATGAGAAAGGGCGCCCGCATAAGCTTCGTCTATATTCGGTTTCTTCTCCTACAAAAGGAGAGGGTGGTAAATCTAACCTGGTTTCCACAACGGTAAAGCGAACAATCGAAGAACTGGATGGAAAACTCTATACCGGAATTTGCTCCAATTACCTGGCTGACTTAAAGCCCGGAGATAAAGTAAAAGCAACCGGTCCATCCGGAAAGCGTTTTTTACTGCCTGATAATCCGGAGGATTTCAATTATGTATTTTTTGCTACGGGAACCGGCATCGCTCCATTCAGGGGGATGATTATGGAAATGCTGGAAGCGGGGATGCAGAATCAAATTGCCCTTGTTTTCGGTGCAGCTTATCGGACCGACCTGATTTACCCCGATTACTTTATGGAGACGGAAAAGGAGAACGATAATTTCCACTATATCGCTAAAATTTCGCGGGAAGACCGCCGCCCGGACGGCTCGAAGTATTATGTACAAACAGCCATCGAAGATGAGGAAAAGATTCTGGATCCCATCCTAAGCCAAGAAAACACATTGATTTATATTTGTGGAATCAAGGGTATGGAAGCCGGAATCTACAAGATGCTGGCCAAGAAAGGCTTTAAAGATTACCTCGTATTAAAGGGCGACTACGCCGATATGGATCCTGCCGATTGGGACTGGGATGAAATGAAGCGTAACGTTAAACCCGGCGACCGCACCTTCGAAGAAGTATATTAATTACAGGCATAAATTTGGTTGTAGCCATTCTGAAACTGACAAGGTCGGTCGATTAAGAATGAATTTTAGTCACCCCGCCTGATACGATAAACCGCATAAAGTTGGTTGGGTCGGTTTTAATTGGGGTGACTTTATCTTTCGGTACGATATATAGATTACCTGAGAAATTATAGGAGTGAGGACAATAGACAGCCACTTCATCTTCCAGTCCAAAGTGTATCAGGGACTCTTCGGTGATGAACCCAAATCGCTTCATGCCAACCGGTTCACTGAATTCCACACTCACCGGCTTGGTAAACTTCTTTTTATCTCCTACAAAAGCTTCCGTGAGATCCTTCAGTGAATTATATACAATGTTGACGAAAGGAGTTTTTGTGAGCAGTTTTTCAAACAGGTGAAGGATGGGTCTCACAAAAGTCTGGGTAAGTACAAATCCAATAAGGGTGATGGCAATGAAGCCGGTAACGATTCCTAAGCCGGGTATCTCCAGATCAAACCAGCTGTAGAACAGGTTGTTGAAAATATCATTAATCCAGACCAGGGTTGCGTAAACCAAATAGGCAGTTGCGCTAACGGGCAAAATGACCAGCATTCCGCGGAAGAAGTAATTCAGGATTGTTTTCATAATCGGCAGATAATATTAGCTTTTCCTGAATCTAACGGTAAATCCCGAAAGATGTGCAGAACCGGAGAGGAACATTGAATAAAGAACATTCAATGCAGAAGTTTTGATCAGCCATGAACAGAATAACGAATCTCAAACCACACATGAGTTCAAATCATATTTTTCCTATCTTCAAGGCTCTGTAAAATCCAACACTCACACATCAAAATTAATGTCGCACAAGACTTCTGCCCAGATTCGTCAGGAATTTTTTGATTTCTTTGCTGAAAAAGATCACGCTATTGTTGATAGTGCTCCTGTTGTACCTAAAAACGACCCAACCCTGTTGTTCACTAATGCGGGGATGAACCAGTTTAAAGCCATTTTTCTTGGGGAAGAGGAAGTCCTTAAGCATGAAGGGAAAACCTGGAATCGCGCAGCCGACACCCAGAAATGTATTCGTGTGAGCGGAAAGCACAACGACCTGGAGGAAGTAGGTCACGACACCTATCATCACACGCTATTTGAGATGCTGGGGAACTGGTCGTTTGGCGATTATTTCAAGAAAGAAGCTATTGCCTGGGCCTGGGAGCTGTTGGTGGATGAGTGGGGACTGGAACCCGATCGTTTATACGCTACCGTATTTGGTGGTGACGAAGAAGACGGACTCCCTGTTGATGATGAAGCCATCGAGCTTTGGAAAAGCGAGACAAGCATAGATCACGATCACATTCTGAAGTGCGGCAAAAAAGACAATTTCTGGGAGATGGGGGAAACAGGTCCCTGTGGCCCGTGCTCGGAAGTTCATATCGATCTGCGTTCAGATGAAGAACGAAAGAATAAGCCCGGTCGTGATTTGGTGAATATGGATGACCCAAGAGTGATGGAGATCTGGAATTTGGTATTCATTCAATTTAACCGGAAGCCGGATGCCTCCCTTGAAAAACTCCCTGCCCAGCATGTGGATACCGGAATGGGTTTTGAGCGAATTTGTGCCGTTTTGCAGGGCAAGACATCCAACTACGACACCGATGTCTTCACCCCGATTATTAATGAAATTGCAGACATGGCCGGACTGAAATACGGCAACGATGAAGAGAAAGACATTGCCATGCGTGTGATAGCTGATCACATCCGGGCGGTAACTTTCTCGATAGCTGACGGAGCTTCTCCGGGTAATGATGGCCGGGGGTATGTCATCCGCCGGATTTTGCGTCGTGCAATCCGTTACGGCTGGGATGTATTGGATTTCAAAGAACCGTTTTTCTACAAATTAGTAGATGTATTGGCGGAGCAATTCAAGGATGTGTTCCCGGAAATTCTGGCTCAAAAAGAATACATCGTGAATGTGATACGCTCGGAAGAAAAGAGCTTTCTGAAAACATTGGGACAAGGCATCGAGCTGTTCAACGAAATGGTGGAAGGGAAAGACAAGCTTTCCGGTGGGGATGCTTTCAAGCTGCACGACACTTATGGTTTTCCGATCGACCTTACAGAACTGATGGCCAGAGAACAAGGTGTTGAAGTGGATGTGGAAGGCTTCAACAAGCATATGAAAGAGCAGAAAGAACGTGCTCGTGCTGCCGGGAAATTTTCGGTGGATCAATCTGACTCGAAATCATGGAATGTGGTTGAAGAAACCGATGAATTTGAGTTTGTGGGATATGACGATGCGGAAGCGGAAGTGAATATTATTGCCTATCGCAAGGAGGGAGATCGGTTTGCCATTCAGTTGAATAAAACTCCTTTTTATGCCGAAAGCGGTGGTCAGGTTGCTGATACGGGGCTCATCACCAATGGCGATGAGTACCTCAAGGTGCTGGATGTGCAGAAGTCGAACGGACAATTTATTCACTATGTAGATAAACTTCCTGAAGACCTGAGCGGAAGCTGGAAGGCAAGCATAGATTTAGACCGCCGGATTGAAATTCAAAAACATCACTCAGCAACCCATTTGGTTCATGCTGCGCTACGCGGAATTCTGGGCGATCATGTGGCTCAGAAGGGATCGTTGGTGGATGAAAACCACCTTCGGTTCGACTTCTCCCATTTTGAGGCGATGACGGATGAACAGCTGGATGAAGTTGAACAGTTGGTGAATGAGAAAATTCAGGAAAACATCCCGTTGCAGGAAGAACGAAACGTTCCGATTGAAGAGGCCAAAGATCGCGGTGCGATGATGTTGTTCGGTGAGAAGTATGGAGAAACCGTTCGGGTGATCACCTTTGATGAAAATTATTCGGTCGAGCTTTGCGGTGGAACGCATGTGGGTGCCACCGGTGAAATCGGCTATTTTCGGTTTACACAGGAAACTTCTGTTGCCGCCGGCATCCGTCGAATTGAGGCTGTTTGCGGAACGCGGGCAGATAGTCTGCTCCGTGATGAAAAACGACTGCTTAAGCAGGTTAAAGGAGCGATTGGCCAATCACAGGATCTGGCAGCTGATGTAATGAAGCTCATCGAAGAAAAGAAATCGCTGGAAAAAGAGCTCGAACAAATGCAGCTCCAGAATACCGGAGCTAAACTGGACGAGCTGATTCAAAATGCCGGTTCTCTGGATTCAGATATTAAACTTGTGAAAGGTGAAATTGCCGGCGCCGATATGGACGTCCTCAAGCAGCTTGGGTACGATGGTCTTCAGAAAACAAAGAAAAACACCGCAATCGTATTGGGATCAAAAGATGATGAAGAAGGGAAGGTGTACCTGATGGTAGCACTTTCAGAAGATCTCATTAAGGAAAAAGGTCTGAAAGCAGGCGCAATTGTGGGTCAGCTTGGAAGGCTCGTAGGCGGAGGTGGTGGTGGTCAGCCTAACCTGGCAACAGCCGGAGGCCGCCAGCCTGAAAAATTGGGCGAAGCTTTGGAAAAAGTGAATGAAATAATCACCGATTCCATTTCCTGATTGGTTATCTGTATTACGTGCAAAGAAATGGAACACGGATGAGTTGGATTGGACGGATCATCGCGGATATGTTTTCATGATTATCTTACAAACGAGACGCTGGTGCGGTGTTGTATTTAAGTATTGATGTTGTTTACAAAGTGCAAGCGGACGCTTGAACTATTTTTAAGGTGCAAGTTACAGATCAGTGATTATCCCAAACATCAGTGTTATCCGCGTTCAATCAGAATGTAATTATTCAAGCAGAATCAAATCACGAAATCTTCATAAAAATTGGATATATTTCCAACCTTTTGAAGAATCCTGTTATCACTAAAACTAATTATGGCTAAGAAGAAAACAGACGAAGTAAATTTTGCCCCGCGGGGGATTGGAGATGAAAAAGACGGTGCCGTCCAAAAAGGCGTAGACCTTCCATCCCCGACTAAAAAGAAACACAAATCCCTTGGCTTGAGCGAAGACAACCTCAAGGCCATGTATGAGCAAATGTATCTTCAGCGACGATTTGAAGAGCGTGCCATGCAGCAGTATCAGAAAGGAAAATTTGGTGGATTTCTTCACCTGTACATAGGTCAGGAAGCCATCTCTACCGGAACGGTTTATGCGCTGAATGATGACGACGATATTATAACAGCCTATCGTGATCACGGCTGGGGACTGTGCCGGGGAATCACTCCTAAAGAAGGCATGGCAGAACTATTCGGTAAAGCTGCAGGATGCTCCAAAGGAAAAGGCGGATCCATGCACTTTGCCAAAACAGAAAATCACTTTTGGGGTGGCTACGGAATTGTAGGTGGTCATATCCCAATTGGTGGCGGACTTGCATTCGCCAACAAGTACAATCAGAATGGGCGTATTTCTGCGACCTTTTTTGGGGATGGTGCTGTAGATCAAGGGGCGCTGCACGAGACTTTTAATATTGCCAATCTGTGGAAGCTGCCGGCCATTTTTGCGGTAGAGAATAACGGGTACTCCATGGGTACTGCGGCCCGCCGTCATACAGTTACTGAAATTGTGGACCGGGCCAAAGCCTACGGAATGAAAGCGAAAGTGGTAAATGGCATGGATGTATTTTCTGTGTATGAAGCCATGAAAGAGGTTGCTGAAGAAGTACGCGAGACTTCAGAGCCTTATTTCCTTGAAATTCGAACGTATCGCTACCGCGGACATTCCATGTCGGATCCACAGAAGTACCGAACCAAGGAAGAGCTGGAAGAATATCAAAAGGTGGATCCCATCGAGCGTTTGAAGACGTACCTGAAGGATGAAAAAATTCTGAGTGATGATGAGATTCAGGAAATAGAGGACAAAGTGGAAGACGAGGTATTGGAAGCTGTTGATTTTGCGGACAATGCCGATTTCCCGGAAGAGTCTGAACTCTACGACGACATGTTTGCTGAAGACGATCCTTATTTCCACAAATAATTTTAAAAACTGACTACATAAAGTAATGGCTGAATTACAATTTAGAGAAGCAATAAAAGAGGCAATTGACGAGGAAATGGCCCGTGAAGAGAAAGTCTTCATTATGGGTGAGGAAGTTGCCGAATACAACGGAGCCTACAAAGCTACCGAAGGACTTTTAGATAAATACGGCTACAAAAGGGTTATCGATACTCCTATCTCAGAGCTTGGTTTTGCGGGGATTGGAGTGGGCGCGGCAATGAACGGCCTTCGCCCGATTGTGGAGTTCATGACCTTTAACTTCGCAGTGCTTGCTGCTGACCAAATCATAAACCATGCTTCCAAAGCAGGGTATATGACGGGTGGGCAGATTTCCATGCCGATTGTATTCCGTGGTCCTAACGCCTCTGCCGGTCAGTTAGGTGCAACACACTCTGTGGCTTACGATTCAATGTACGCCCACTTCCCGGGGTTGAAAGTTATTTATACTTCCGAGCCGGGTGATGCCAAGGGGCTGCTTAAATCTGCGATCCGTGATGACAATCCGGTATTGTTCATGGAATCAGAGCAGATGTATGGACTGAAGGGAGAAGTTTCTGATGAAGACGACTTCACCATTCCCATTGGAAAAGGAAAAATTAAGCGAGAAGGAAGCGATGTGACGGTTGTGGCTCACGGAAAGATGTATCACGTAGCCAAACAGGCAGCCGCCCAGCTTGAGAAAGACGGAGTGGAAGTAGAAATCATAGATCCGCGTACCGTTAAACCACTCGATCTGCCTTTGATTATTGAATCCATCAAAAAAACCAACCGATGTGTGGTTGTGGATGAAGCCCATCCGTTTGCTGGATTTGCAGCCGAAATTGGTTTCTTGATTCAGCGCGAGGCATTTGATTATTTAGACGCTCCGGTTCAGCGTGTTACCCTGCCGGATGTGAATGCTCCGTTCTCCAAGCCTTTGTTTGATGCGTGGCTGCCGGATGCGAAGCAGGTTATTGAGGCAGTGAATCAGGTTACTTACAGGAATTAGGCAAAAGTAAAAAGTGAAAGATGAAAAGTGGATACAACTTACTTTTCACCTTTCCCTTTTGCCTTTTTACTTTTACACCCATTACATTGAATTAAGCTTAAATACGAATAACAACTCACTCAACAGTTTAGATTAGAAGAATTATGGCGATTAAGATTGAAATGCCGAAGCTCAGCGATACCATGGAAGAAGGGGTGATCGCCTCGTGGAATGTAAGCGAAGGAGATAAAGTACAGGCCGGCGATATTATTGCTGAAGTAGAAACCGACAAAGCCACCATGGAAGTGGAAGCCTTTGATGAAGGTACCGTTCTCAAAATTCTGGTTGGTGAAGGCGATGCCGTTCCACTGGGTGGACTGATGGCTGTTCTGGGTGAGGAAGGAGAAGACATTTCAGACATCCTTGACGGTGCAGGAAGTGATTCTTCATCTTCCAAAGAGGAGGTAAAAGAAACGGCCTCTGAAGAGAAAAAAGAAACTACATCGGAAAGTTCATCCGGTTTGACTTCGCCAAAATCTGAGCCTGCAACAGACTCAACTTCCGATAACGGAAGAATTAAGGCATCTCCTTTGGCCCGGAATATGGCTGAAGACCGGGGAATTGATTTAGGCAGAGTGGATGGTTCCGGTCCCGGTGGCAGAATTATCAAGGCTGATATTGAGAACTTTAAAGAATCTGCACAGCCTGCTGCTGCATCCGCATCGGCTCCATCATTCAAGAGCCTTGAAAGCCGTGAAGTGAAGGTATCTCAAATGAGAAAAACCATTGCCCGCCGCTTGTCCGAAAGCAAGTTCAGCAACCCGCATTTCTACGAGACTATCGACATTGATATGAAGGCAGCAATGGCTGCTCGTTCATCCATGAATGAAGCAAATGAAGTTAAAATCAGCTTCAATGATATTGTGGTTAAAGCTTGCTCAATTGCTCTTACACGTCACCAGGCGGTAAACAGCTCATGGCATGGCGATGTAATCAAAGAACACGGTGATGTTCACGTAGCCGTTGCCGTAGCTATTGATGAAGGATTGATGACTCCGGTTATCCGTCATACCGACCAAAAAGGTCTGGCACAAATTTCATCAGAAACCAAAGAACTGGCCGGACTGGCACGCGAACGTAAGCTACAGCCTGAGCAAATGGAAGGCAGTACCTTCACCATCAGTAATTTGGGCATGTTTGGGATTGAGGAATTCACCGCAATCATCAACCCGCCAAATGCCTGTATTTTAGCTGTGGGTGCTATCCGTGATGTACCTGTGGTTGAAAATGGAGAAGTAGTTCCCGGTAAGCGTATGAAAGTGACACTTTCCAGTGATCACCGAATTGTGGATGGAGCTAAAGCAGCGGAATTCCTGAATACAGTGAAGAATCTGTTGGAGAATCCACTCTCCATGCTGCTGTAAGTAAGTTTTAAATTTTATATTTAGAAGAGAAAGCCTTGGTCGTGAGATCAAGGCTTTTTTGTTTTCGCTCTATCCGGGAATTACATTTTTATACAAACTTGTCAGAAATTATTCCGTAATTCGGTTCAACCCTTAACCAAACCGATTTACGATGAAGCACTTTTTACTTTTAATAGCTGCAGCCCTTCTGTTTACTGTCCCTGAATCAGTGAATGCCCAAACCCAAGATGTGAAAGATGTCCGGGCGACCATTGAACAACTTTTTGATGGAATGAGAGCAAGTGACAGCGCAATGGTGGCCGATGCTTTCACTAAAGATGCAATTATGAAGAGGGTGGCAACTAATCAGGAAGGAGAGGTGATGGTGAACACCGGCAATCTCGACTCATTTTTAAATGCTATCGGTTCCCCAAAAGAACAGGTATGGGACGAACGAATTGGCAGCTACGATATTAATATTGACGGAAACCTTGCAACGGTATGGACGCCTTTCGAATTTTATATAGGAGATAAGTTCTCGCACTGCGGGGTGAATTCATTTCAGCTCGTGAAGAAAGAAGGGGACTGGAAAATATTCTTTATTGTTGATACCAGCCGTCAGTCAAATTGTGTAGAATCATAATAGCTGTCAGATTCTAAGATCTGAAAGCTGACGCCTGAACACTTTAAAAAAAACATCATGAAAAAACTATATACCATACTACTCATAGTACTGTTTGGAGTGCAATTTGCTGTTGCACAGGTAAGTGAAGAGCAGCGCGCTAAAGATGTGGAAAGCATCGATAACCTTGTGGTAGCTCTGTATGCATCTATTTCCGGGGAGAAGGGGGAACCCAGAGACTGGGACCGTTTCAGGAATTTAGTGATTCCGGAGGCAAGACTTATTCCCACCGGAAGAAATCAGCAGGGTAAAAACGTATACCAGGTGATGACGCCTGAAGAATTCATCGAAAATACGGACCCTTATTTTGTGGAGAATGGATTTTATGAATATGAAATCCATCGGGAAGAGCACCATTATGGGCGAGTAGTGCACCTGTTTAGCACCTACGGATCTAAGCGCAGTGAGTCGGATGCTGAGCCTTTTAACAAAGGTATAAACAGCATTCAGCTTTTTGATGACGGAGATCGCTGGTGGGTGGTTACTATTTATTGGGCGCACGAATCGGAGTTCAATCCCATCCCCGAAAAGTACAGCGGTATGTAATCAGGCTTCATGAGATTTGAGAAGCCGGTCGATAAGTTCGGCTTTCTCCGGGTCCACATATTTACCGTACGACATGATAAGCGTGCCTTTAACGCCGCTGTCAGATTCGATAGCATAAACGGTGGATTCGCTGCCGGGATCGGTTCCCTGATCAAATTTGTGGGTTTCATTAATGGAGAGATCATCGGTGGAGTATTCTACATCCAGTTCTTTACAGGTAATGCAGTCGTTTCCAAGTTCAAAGGTATGATCAAATCCTTTTTCTTTCAGTGATTCTACCGCGTCGGCTAAATCGTTGTACATATCCGGATTAGTTGTTCATATTCATTCTTTCAACAAGCTTAACCCAAAGAATGTTTCGAAGTGGAAATCTTAATTAACCTGATTTCGAGATAAGGAAAGCCTCAAACCGTAAACTCACCAGGTTATGAGATCCATCTGACGGGTTGCCCGTCTGATGGATGGCCCGAATGAGCCTGATAATCTAAATCACAACGGTCAGACGGACTTTAAGTCGTCAGACCGACACTCAAAGCTTGCTAATAGAATTATTATGTTGAAGAACTCAAGCAAAGCATAAGTACGTTACTTTTCGACTCATTATTAATCGAACTCATACTCACCGGTTGTTCATAAAATCGTAGCAGTAACGGGCAATATCAGCGGAGGCTTCGAGTACCGCCTCTCGATCAGGGGCATTTTTTGAGAGGAAAACGAGAACGAATGCATCTCCATCCGGCATGTAGATTATACCCGAGTCGTGATGAACATTGGTAATCCATCCGGTTTTATGCGCTATCGGTGTGTCTTCAGGAAGCTTTACTGGGAACATGTCGTTATACTTTTGCTGCTTCAGTATGGAAAGTATCTCTTGCTTAGATTCTTTCGTCAGTAAGTCTCCTTTGGCAAGCTCCTCAAACATAATTCGAAGATCTTTTGGGGTGGTCGTGTTGCTCAAGCCAGCCTCATAGGCTTTGATATCTTCAACCCCGCGAAGAACTTCAATACTGTCGGCCCCGATTTCACGCATGGCGGCGGTCACTTTTTTAGCATCCAGAAAATCGATTAAAATGTTGGTGGCAAGATTACTGCTTCGGGTAATCATTTCATATGCGAGATGATAGAGGGAAGTTTTTTTACCCAAAAGGGAGTACAAATCCTGCTCGCTGTCTTCCGAAACAGACATCGTGAAAGTGGAACTATCAACAATGCTTACAAATTCATTTTGCACGGTGATTGAATCTTGTACCGAGAACCGTCCTTGCTCAGCCTGGCGGTACAACTCCATAATAACCGGTGTTTTCATGGTACTTGCGGCATGAAAGCGTTCATCTTCATTGATGCTAATCACAAAATCAGGATCCTGAAGACTTTTAAAGGATATCCCGAAGGTACCTTCAATTTCAGAAACCCTTGAGTTAATGAGGTTTTCCAGTTCGGGGAGGGTTTCAGGATGTTGAGGGGAGGAACAGGAAATGAGGAAACAAAAAAGCAGTAAGAAAGACAGAGATCGCATTTTAGGCGTTTATTTTTAATGATAAGGAGGTAGATACAGAATGTTCGGATATAAAAAAAGCCGCTTGTGTAAGCGGCTTTTGTAAAAACTTAGAGCTGTAAAAAATCAGTCTTTGTTTTTGATGTCCTGAATCTCAAGACGGATCTCCTGAGCTAATTTTTTTAATTCCTGAAGGCCCTTACGCGCACGTGTACCCGCTGCTTTGTTGCCCTTGTCGTAGAATTTTTCCATTTCTACTGTGGTTTCTTCTACGAGATTTTTGATTTCTTCAACTCTACTCATTATGTAGCTCCGTTAAATTATTAATTAGTTAAAATTTTCTGTTTTCAGAAAGTGCGTTGAAGCTATTCAATCGGGGATATTGAGTCAAATTAAAAAGTGCTTTTTTAGTATAAATTTTAAACTTTTTTCGTGTCACTCGATTTTTGTCACTTTATTCAGTGATGGCCAGTTGGTAAAATCAGTAGCGGTGGTCAGTTTTACAGGATAATCAAAATTCCGAAACTCATCGGGAAGGGTGGTTTCTGCGAATCCGGCCGGTAAATTGCCCCATGAGAGCTTTTCTTTGGATTCTGAAATCAGGATTTCATCTTTCTCGTTTTTTGAAAACAAAAGGATATCTGCATTATTCAGTTCAATGGATAAAGACCGGCTGAATTGAGGTAATGGAACATGCTGAGGACCTCCGTTTTGCTCTACAAGACTTGAAATCAACAAATTGGGGGCTGCATGATGAGCATCTAATGCTTTCTTGTTCAGGCTGATTGCATCTTCCTGTTTGGTGATTAATCCCTTTTGAAATCCATGAATACCTATAGTGGGAATTCCCTGGTCTGCAAATAATCCCACCAGCCGTTTGTTGAGGTCTTTAATGGCTCTGAGCCGGGCGTCCTCTCTCATCATGCCTGTTTGTATGAGCCGGTCGGTGTAGGGGCTGTCACCATGTACTACGAGCCCCTTACGGTCGCCAAGCTTGGCCAGCGACTTGGCAAAAGCCGTCAGGAAAACAGAATTCTCCAAATGTTCGTGGTCGAGTACAGCGATAAAGTTTATGGACATATATGCGATTGATTATAAAAGCTTGAAATTAGCTATTCATTCTGTTGATGACTAACCTATTTCATCTGATTTCCATTTACGGACTGCCGTTATTTCTTGAGAGCAGAAGACTTGAAGCTAAAGGGTAGAAGGTCGAGGGAAAGGTGCTCCGACTGTGTTCCATCAGAATGATGAAGAACGATGTCATGATAGGGAAGCAGCTCGGAGATTACCTGGCGGCAGGCCCCACATGGACTGCTGATTTCTCCCTTTCGGGTGTGCACTTCCAGACGGGTAAACTCGGTACGTCCTGCAGCAAAAGCCTTGGAAATAGCTACTCTTTCTGCGCAGATGCCGTGTGTCCATGCACTTACTTCCACGTTCACGCCTTCGAAATATCCATCTTCTGTAAATAAAATCGCAGAAACCGGGAAGTCGGAGTTGGGAGTAACGGCATTGTCCAGCAGTGTTTTTAATCTGGGCAGTACTTCAAAATCTTTTTTTGAGGGATGGAAGAGATCTTCCAGTTTATCCTGTGATGGGTTGTTGGTTTCTATGACTTCCAGCTCAAACTCTTTGCCCCAGTAATCCAGCTGTTCAGATGAAGGATCTTCAGTATAGATTTTAGCAGGAATCTCACCTTCACTAAGGCAGATGGCACAAGCAGCCTGGGCTGCCGGAATAGTGAGTGGGTATGAAATATTCTCAATTCTCACCCCGGCGTAACATTTCCCGGATTTGCTTTCTACCACACATGCGTGTTTGTTCGAAGAGTAGGGTACATAAGATTGTTCGTAAAGTGGATTCCAGCTCATACTAATTGGTTATTGCGGAAAAGGCTGCATCTGCAACTTTAGCCCTGATTTCACTAATTCGCTTTCCATACGACCGGTACGGAAATGTTCGATTGGTTAACAGAATAACGGCCATATTTTTCTCTCTGTCAATCCAAAGGCTGGTGCCCGTAAAGCCTAAATGACCAAAAGTATCCTCACCGGCAAGCATCCCCGCAGTTGAAAAACCGCCCGGACTTTTTCGGTCAAAACCTAAACCGCGCCCACTGTGCTCCGATTGTTTGGAGGTAAACTCGCGGATGGTTTCAGCTTTCAGATATCTTTTGCCGGAATACACGCCTTCATTCAGCAGCATGTTGCTGTATTTGGCCATGTCGATGGAAGATGAAAACAACCCGGCATGACCGGCCACGCCATCCATGAAGTAGGCGCGTTCGTCATGCACCCTGCCTCGTACTTTTCCGCGATCAAAAACGGTATCAATTTCAGTGGGTGATATTCTGGGTACCAGCCAGCGACTGGTTGAAGCCGGATTGAAAAAAGTGCTATACATATTCATCGGGAAATAAAATTCATTTCTCATGAACCGGTCGAGCCGGCTGCCGCTTACTTCATAAACAATTTCACCCAGAAGAATCATCCCCAAGTCACTGTACACATAATCAGAGCCGGGTTCGAAAACCAAAGGCTCATTCTTAATTGCCTCCACAATTTGGCTTCTTTCCGTAAGTGAATCCACATACACGCGGAAAGCCGGAAGTCCGCTTTGATGGAGCAGGAGGTCGCGGATGGTAATGTTCTTCTTCTTGTCAGTGTTGAATTCTTCAATGTAGTTGGCAATAGGGTCATCGAGGGTAAGTTCACCTTCATCAACCAGTTTCATAATAGCGGTTGTGGTAGCCATTACTTTCGTGATGGATGCCAAATCAAATACATCCGTATCTCTTACGGCCTCTGTTTTTTCGTAATCCTGGTAACCATATCCGCGATTGTAAGCCAGCACACCATCTTTTACTATACCAACTACGGCTCCCGGAAACACAGAATCTCTGATGGCCTGGTTAATAATTCGGTCCACTTCAAACAGCTTTTCATGATCCAGGTTAACTTCTTCCGGTTCCCCAAACCGCAGGGTGGTATGCTCCATTTCCAGTCCGGCTCCCAAGGGGTAAAGCCCTGGTATTTCGATGGGGAGCCTGGCACTGATTTTACTGGCTCCAAACAGGGCTGGAACCACACCATGAACCTGTTGGGATGAATGGTACCAGCCTAATACATGGGCATCGGTATCCTTTAAATCTGAAAGTACATATGGGTTTCCAAATGAAACCAGTACGGTGGGTTTCCGGCTTTTTACCAGGTTGTTCAGGAAATACTGCTGCTCGGAATTCAGGTGAACGGTTTGACCGTTTTTAAGGTGTAAAAATGAACCGATGATGATCAGGTCCACTTCACCGGCTTTATTCAAAATCCTTTTTTTATCCTGCTCACTCGTTCTTTCATCGTAGATATGGAAAGTAACATCGGGGTGATAGTCGCGGAGTTCTCTCACAAAGTCAGATCCCGTTCGGCCGGACCGGTCATCGGCAACCGAAACCACCATGATCTCCGGATATTCAGATGGGAGCAGAGGCAAGATATTATTCTCATTCTTCAGCAGCGTGATAGACTCCCGGGCAATGCGACGGGCTTCAGCTTCATGAAATGCCGTGTTTATCTTGGTATCCAGCTCATTGACATCTGCCTGGTTCTCCGAATCAAATAGTCCGTATTGCTGCTTCCAGAGCATCAGCTTGGCAAACGATTTGTTAATTCGCTCTTCAGTGATTTCACCATCTTCAACGGCTTGATGTACTTCGTTGATGGCGGTATAAACATCCGGGCTGATGAGCATAATGTCGGCACCGGCATTCAAAGCCTGTACAACAGCCCGCCCGGGTGAAAATTTGGAACTGATGCCTTTCATTTCCAGTCCATCGGTCACTACCATGCCATCAAACTTAAGAGAATCCATGAGCAAACTTCCCAGGATAACCGAATCGAGAGTGGCGGGGAGGAATTCAGTTGGGTTCAGGTTCGGAAAGGCGATATGAGCACTCATCACGCTTCCGATACCACCATCAATAGCAGCACGGAATGGGATCAATTCCAGGGAATCAAGGCGGTTGTAGTCATAATTGACAACGGGAAGGTCGCTGTGCGAATCAACATCGGTATCTCCATGGCCGGGAAAATGTTTGGCGGTGGCAACCAAGCGCTCACTTTGCACGCCTTGCATAAACGCAGTACCGAATTCAGATACAATCTGAGGATCTCCTGAAAAAGAGCGCACATTGATGACCGGGTTATCCGGATTGTTGTTTACATCCAGAACAGGAGCATAAATCTGGTGAACACCCAATGCCTTGGCTTCAATAGCGGTTATCTTTCCCATCATAAAGGCATTGCGCTTGTCGCCGGTGGCAGCAACGCCCATGGCAGGGGTGAACCGGGTTGTACCCGACACCCGCATCGCAGCTCCGAATTCCATATCCTGCGATACCCAAAGGGGGAATTTGGCCATCCGCTGCAATTTGTTGGTCATGATGGCCTGCCCGTATATATCACCGTGCATAAAGATGATGCCACCCACATGATGTTTTTGCACCATCTCTTCCAGCAGTTTATAATTACGGTCTTCCCGGTTTGTAAACTCACCTTCGGCCGGAATAAAAAAGAGCTGCCCGATTTTTTCTTTCAAAGTGGTATGTACAATCAGGGAGTCGAGATATTCTTCTGAAGATTTATCGATCGTTTTTTCGGGGAAGTTTTGAACGGTTTGCCCAAAAAGAAACTCGGACAAACTTTGGGCATTCCCTGCTGTAGTATTAATCAGAAGAAAACCGATCACGATAAAAAAAGCTGTGGAAAACCTGCTTTTCATAAAAACGATTTGTAGATGATTTTTGACCTAATTATGCTCTAAATGTACGTGTTAGTAACAGACTACGCCAACGCTTTATTTTTTAGCTTTTCAGAGGAAAACTTCCCAATGACCGTGCTATTACTACTTCTAAACTGAATTTTGGTTCACTTAAATTCCGATGGAATAAATTTTCTCTATGAATACACATTTTCACTTTATTTACAGCTTGAAAATGCTCATCATTGACTATGATAAGTGACGAGAAAAAAGAAGAAGTACGGGCAGCCGCAGATATCGTGGAGGTGGTTTCAGACTATGTAAAGCTGAAGCGGTCGGGCAGTGGATTTGTGGGGCTCTGTCCTTATCATGATGAAAAAACACCCTCCTTTAACGTCACTCCACGCCTTGAGATTTTTAAATGCTTTGGCTGTGGTGAATCAGGGGATGTATTTAAGTTTGTGATGGATCAGGAAGGGGTTGGCTTCAATGAGGCCGTTCGTCAGCTCGCCGAGCGGTACGGAGTCTTCATCCCCGAAGAAGATAACGAAGAGCCCAGCGAGAATACCCAGCTTCGGGAAGGTATTTACCATGCACTCAAGTTCGCGGGTGTGTTTTATTATCGAAACCTGATTGAGAACCCGGAAGCTGAAAAGGCTATCAAGTACCTTGAAAACCGGGGATATAACCGGGAAGTGTATAAAAAGTTCGGGCTGGGTTTTTCTCCATCGGGAGGAGAGGAACTATGGAAAGCAGCAAAGAATGCGGGCATTGACGAGAATTACTTAGTGGAAGCAGACCTGATTAAGCCAAGTAACCGCGGCAGTGGCTTTTACGATACTTTTCGTGGAAGACTGATGTTTCCCATATTCAACCCTACCGGAAAAGTAATTGCCTTTGCGGGACGGGTTCTGGGCAATGAAAAAACGGCGAAATACATCAACTCATCCCAAACCAAAGTCTATAACAAGAGCGAGGTTGTTTACGGGGTCAATTTTGCCAGGAATGAGATCCGCAAGAATAAAGAAGTGATTCTGGTGGAAGGCTACACGGATGTAATCACCCTTCATGAGCATGGCATCAAGAATGTGGTGGCCAGCAGTGGAACGTCGCTCACATCCGGACAAATGAAGATTTTGCATCGCTATGGTGAACGCATTGTCATGATTTATGACTCCGATGATGCGGGGCAAACGGCGATGAAGCGGGGTATCAATATCGCCCTGGCCGAGGGGATGGAAGTACAACTGCTGGAGCTGCCTGAAGATCAGGACCCTGATTCTTTTGTGAAGCAGTTCGGCAAGGAATCATTTGAAGAGCTGAAGAAAGAGGAATCCGGCGATTTTGTAGATTTTCTGTTGCTGAAGGCCGGTGAAGAAGGTCGACTCGAAAAGCCTACTGAAATACCCAAGGTGATCGCTGAGATACTGGAGTCGATTGCCAACATCAAAGATTCCATTCAGCGACAAGTGTACGTGCAGTACCTGCATCAGAAGATGCAGAAGTTCCAGAAGGTGAAGGAGAGCGATTTATACGAGCAGCTGGAGCGGGTGATGAACGACAAGCGCTGGGAAGAAAAGCGCTCACAGCGAAGGGAAGAAGCCCGACAGCGTTTTCAGGATGATCGTGTAACCCAGGATCAGGGAATGGACGGTGGGCCAATGGATGAACCTCCGCATCCATCCGGCGAGCCTTTTTCAGGAAGGCCTCAACCTCGCTCCAGGAAAAAACCTCACTTTGAGAAAGAGCTCATTCGTCTGATGATTACTTATGGACGCAGTATGGTGGAATACATTTGTTCGTTTACGAATTCCAAGCTCTTTGAGGATGATGAACTTCGGACGTTTTATGAGGATATCATTGAGCGATACAAAGAAGAAAAAGAGATTTCTGTAAATACCTATTCCGGTATGGATGACCCTTTCCCTCGTTTGGTGGGAGATGTTCTTTTGGAGCAGCATACGGCCAGTGATCGCCATGAAGAGAAAGTAGGACTGAAGTACGAGAAGGATAAGAATCCTTATAAAACTGCGAAAAGCTCAATCAGAGCGTCACAGATAAACTTTTACCGGCATAAACAAAATGAGCTGGCTGATAAAATCGCTGCCGCTAACGGAGAGGAAAAGCTGGAACTGATGGAGCGACAGAAAGATATTAAATCAAAACTTACCCGCCGGGAAACAACCGACCCTGATGACTTATACCCCGATCCGGATTCTGATATTGATCACCAGGTTAACGACAAGGTTTTTCAGTACAAGATGAAGGGGGAGGAGTGAGAGTGATAGGGTGATGAGTGATGAAGTGGGTCTAAGTTTCAACTATGCAGGTGGAATCCGATTTTCTTTTAAAGCATGAAGATCTCGGGCATTCGTTGCGAGATGAATACAAAAAATCACCACATCACCACACCCTGTAACTATTTTCTTCGTTGAACGTGATAAAAGATTGTTAACCCTCACCAAATCTATATTACCATGAGAAAGTCTGTACTGTTAAGTTCTGTTTTTGTGTTTGCTCTGCTGCTGGTAGGTATAAACGCCACCGAATATATTGCCAAGGAAGAAGAAGCTGTTAAGGAAGTAATTCTGAACGGCTATGCCCACGGGGCATTCAATGAATTAAATCCTGAAGCAATGGCGGAAACCTTTCATAAAGACTTTGCCATCTTTTCTGTAAATGGGGAAGAAATTGGCAGGTATCCAATCTCCAAATGGATTGAAAGCACAAAGAAACGAAAAGAAAGTACGGAATTCGATCCTGAGAATAACGTCTGGGAACCGGAATTCACAAACATCAGCGTGACCGGAAATGCTGCTTCTGTAGAACTGGAATTACATCATAAAGGGAAGCATGTATTTACGGACTACCTGTCTTTGCTGAAATTTGAAAGCGGTTGGAAAGTGGTCGCTAAAGTGTATCACAGGCATCAATAGGTGGTAGTGACATGGTAATATGGTGATTGAGTGATCGCTCGATCATCACCATATCACTTAATCATTCCACTTTCTTTAAAACTTCCCTCATCTTCTCAATGATTTTCTCGCGGATGGGGAGTCCTTTTCGGAAGATCATTTCCTGCTTTTGTTTGTATTCCTTTCTGCCGGCTTCCGTCTCAATTTTGATGGGCTCCAGCCCTTGATCTCGTAAATCGTAAGGGCTGGCTTGCATATCTATATGTCGGGCCTCAACCGCCAGTTCGAAGGCATCCAGGATGAGTGAACTGGAAATCCATGGATACATCTTGAAAGCCCATTTATACAAATCCATATTGGAATGAATGCACCCCGGTTGTTCGGTCTCGTGAAATTTCTCCCGTGATAACTCAAAGCGATTCATGGGTTTTGCCGGTTGGGTGAAAAAGCGGAAGGCATCAAAATGGGTGCAAAGCAACGGTCGTGATTCCACAAATTCGGCCAGCTCATCCGGTTCCATACGCATGGGAACCTGATCATGCCTTGGATTATCCGTTTTATAAACCATAGCCCATTCGTGCATTCCAAAACAGCCAAATGAGGGTCGGCTGTTCTGCGTGTTCTCCAGCATCTGCAGCATCCATTTCAAAGAGGAGATACGTTTTTCAGGAAACAGGGAGGGGTCTATAAAAGCGATGTCGCCTTCAACAGTAAGCTCACTTACTTCAGGTAACAAATCGAAATTTGAAAAGGAAAGCGATATTCCCATTCCGGGCGACCATCTTCTCAACCCCGAAGGACGAAAGGCGTAGTATTCGAAAAGAAAATCCATGACGGGATTCTTTTCCTGACGAGACCGCGCTTCCAGGTAATTGTTAAGTAACTCATCCACACGATGTTCGTGAGCTTCCTTTTCCTGCAGCCACTCAGGCTCAGCAATCAGTTTTTGATTCTCAATTTGTTTTGTCTCTGCTAACATATCAGAAAGATAAGGAATGATTATTCAGGAATTAAAAACTCAATAGGTTAAATTGAGCAACAGAGAAGTTTTCTATCTGAATTATCAAAGATCAAACATTTGAAGCAACTTCTGAATTTTATCATTCACCTTCGGCTGCACTACCAGTTTTTTATCCTTTCCGGAGGATACTTAATGGCAGCGCTCTTTGTGGATGCAGTAGCATGGGACCAATTTTGGCTTCAGTTTTTAAACGTGCATGTGCTCTTATTTGGCGGGGCTACGGCCTATAACTCCTGGTGGGATAAAGATGAAGGTCCTATTGGCGGGCTAAAGTCACCTCCAAAAATGAATGTATGGATGTGGCCGGCTTCATTGATCATGCAATATGCCGGTTTAGGCTGGGCAATTACTGTCGGATGGAATTATGCCATCATTTATGCAGTCAGCATGTTGTTTTTTTGGCTGTATTCAACCCCGCTTGCCCGGTGGAAAGGGAAACCGATCCTTAGCATAGTTGCCATTGGGGTCAGCACCGGAACCAACTCCTTCTTTCTGGGATATCTGGCTGCGGGAGCTTACCCGATTAGCTTCTCGGAAGATATCATTGCTTTAGGAGTGGCCGCGATAATATTGAGTTTGTACCCGGTTTCCCAGATTTATCAGACAGAAGAAGATGGGGGAAGGGGAGATCGCACCTTTGCGATTCGGTTTGGGTTGAAAGGGGTGAAATGGTTCTTTGCCATCCTTTTCTTACTTGGAGCAACCTTGCTTTCTGTAATGCTTTATCACCAAAATGAGCAATTGGGAATGATATTCGGAGGCGTGACTTTTACAGCCTATACCGTGCTCAGTACCTTTGTGTGGAAGTTGAAAGGAAATCAGGATGAATATGATACCGTGATGAAAATGAAGTTCTTTGCTTCTTTCAGCTTTGTCGCTTTTATAGGTGGAACGTTGTTGCTACAAATTCTTTTTCAAAATTGAGTTCAATTGATATTGGAAGCCTGCAGTTGATTTATCCCCAGCCCTATCTAACCCTTCCAGAGTTATGGCAATTGGATTGATTCAAGCGAATGGGCTTAACTCTGGAAGGGTTATGGGGAATAAGCAGATTTTTTCTTCTTCATATAATCTCCAAATAGATTCGTTTTCATTGATTACGATTGAAGTAAGAAAACAGCTTGTGGAAGCTTCTATACAATCGATTAGTTATGGAAGCGAAGCAACAGAACAAATACATCTAAAGAAGGACGACTAACAATAAGTATGGAAACAACAGTAGATTCGATAATAACGAGAGAGCTCATTGAGAACACCATTTCTTTTGAGGAATACACTGACCTGGTACAGCAATTATTTGATGAGGACCGGACAACCAATGAGGATAACCGTCCTGATATGCTGGAATATACCAAGTTGAATATACACCGGACCTCCAAATGGAATAAGAGAGCAAGAATCTCTGAAGAGCTTGCACAGGAGCTTAAGAACTTTCCAAACCGGATGACGTGGCTGGTTATTACCGAAGGCTGGTGCGGGGATGCGGCTCAGTCGTTGCCTTTCATACACAAAATGGCCGGATTGTCGGATAACATTGAGCTTAAACTTATTCTGAGAGACCAGTATCCGGAAGTAATGGATGAATTTCTGACCAATGGCTCCCGCTCTATCCCCAAGCTGATTGCTCTGGACAGTGAAACGCTGGAGGTTTTGGGAACCTGGGGTCCACGACCAAAGGAAATTCAGGAAGTATATATGAGCGAAAGGGCAAACCCTGAAATCGAGAATAAGGTTGCTTCTGAAAATCTGCATTTATGGTATGCCCGCAACAAAGGGAAAGCTATGCAGGAAGAATTTATGCAGCTACTCGATGAGTGGAAGAAGAATGAACCCAAAACCGGAAATCGGTAAGCCACTACATTTATTTTGAATTACTTAGCTATCTTAGGGAAAATCTTAGCTAAAATTCAGAAGTGTTAAAGAAATTCCTCAAGTACATAGCTCAGACTAGTGATGCTCCCATAGGGCTGGAAATTTCTCATGCCGAAGGCCCCTTCATTTTTACCACAGACAATAAACGGTACGTGGACTTTATTTCCGGCATTGCCGTAAGCAGCCTGGGACATCGCTATCCAAAAGTAATTCATGCTATCCACGAACAGGTGGATAAACACCTTCATGTAATGGTGTATGGAGAATTTGTGCAAAAACCGCAGGTTGATTTTGCGGATTTGCTAACCTCAAATCTCTCTGAACAGTTGAATCAGGTTTATTTTGTAAACAGCGGAACAGAGGCTACCGAAGGCGCTCTGAAGCTGGCAAAAAAATACACCGGGCGAACAAAGCTTATTGGTTTTAAGAACAGCTATCATGGTGATACCCATGGCTCACTGAGTGTCACCGGCCGGGATGTGTACAGGGATCCCTATCTGCCGCTCCTGCCGGATGTCCATTTTCTTTCATTTAACTCGGAAGATAATCTGGATCTGATCGATGATAAGACCGCAGCTGTAATCATGGAGCCCATTCAGGGAGAGGGCGGAATTATTCCCGCTGATAAGCAGTGGCTGCAGGAAGTCCGCCGAAGATGTGATGAAGCCGGCGCACTGCTTATCTTTGATGAAATTCAATCGGGTTTTGGCCGGACCGGAAGCTTGTTTGCTTTTGAGGAATACGAAGTTACTCCTGATATCCTTTGTCTGGCTAAAGCTATGGCCGGAGGAATGCCGATGGGAGCCTTCGTTTCATCCGCCGAAATTTTTCAAACTTTTAAGTATGACCCACCGCTGAATCACGTAACGACTTTTGGAGGACACCCGGTTTCTGCTGCTGCCGCATATGCCAACCTCAAAGAACTGCTATCGGGCAATTATTTACAGCGAGCGAAGCAAATAGAGCAAATCACCAAAGAAAAATTGAGGGGTCCGGGGATTGTTGAAGTACGTGGAAAAGGCGCCATGCTCGGCCTTCAGCTGAAAAACTGGGATTTAACCAAAAAGGTTGTTGAAGATTGTTTTGAGATGGGAATTTTGCTGGGTTGGACCCTTCACTCCAATACCCTGATTCGCCTGGCACCGCCATTAATTATCGAAGACGATTTACTGCATGAAGTGCTGGATAAGATTTTGGAATCTGTAGAAAAGCATTCGTGATGGAACGCGGATAAAGCGGGTTTGGCGGATGATCATGGATTTTGAAATGCGCCTGAATCTTGGTAATCCGGAAATCCTGAAAATCGTGGTTCAATCCTTATCTTTTGAAGAAACGGAATTGAAACTATCGCTACGCTGTTTTACCTATTAAGAAACTCAACAAAAGAATAGTTACATGAAAACTATAAATCCTGCCACCGGAAAAGTCATCAAAGAATATGATGAGATGGGCTTTGATGAAGTGGATGAGATTATTCAAAAAGCGAATACAGCTCAGGCTGACTGGAAAAAAACCGGTTTTGAAGAAAGAGGATCTTCCCTCAATGAAATTGCCGGAATTCTGAGGGAGCAGAAGGAGAAGTTGGGTAGGCTGATGGCAGAAGAGATGGGGAAGCCTCTGGAGCAGGGAATCGGAGAGGCCGAGAAATGTGCCTGGGTTTGTGAATATTATGCTGAACACGCCGGGGAATTTTTGAAGGATGACCCGGTTCAAACAGATGCTTCCAAAAGCTATGTTACCTTCAATCCGTTGGGAGTGGTTTTGGCCATCATGCCGTGGAATTTCCCCTTCTGGCAGTTATTTCGGTTTGCGGCCCCTGCACTCATGGCCGGAAATGGTGCTGTTCTTAAACATTCTGAGAATACAACCGGATGTGCCTTAAAGATTGAAGAACTCATCCATGAAGCTGGAATTCCCAAGGATTTATTTCGAACGATTGTGCGTGATAAATCCAACATGAAGGAGGTTATTCAGCATCAAGGTATTGCTGCCGTAACCCTTACCGGAAGCACTCGGGCAGGAAAGGCGGTGGCAGCCCAGGCCGGAGAAATGCTCAAGAAAACCGTACTTGAATTGGGTGGCAGTGATCCATCCCTCATTCTTAAAGATGCAGATATTAAAGCCAGCGCTGAGACCTGCGTAAACTCAAGGCTGCTGAACAGCGGGCAAAGTTGCATTGCTGCCAAACGCTTTGTGGTAGTGGAAGATGTGTATGATGAATTTCTGGCAGAATTCACTGCGCTTATGGAAGCGAGAAAAGTGGGAAATCCATTTGATGATAACACCGATGTTGGTCCACAGGCAAGGGTTGATCTCAGAGATCAGCTTCATGAACAGGTTAACGAAAGTATAAAGAATGGAGCTGAACTGGTTATGGGAGGAGAAAAACCGGAAGGGGATGGAGCTTTTTATCCTGTAACTATCCTTAAGAATGTAAAACCCGGAATGCCGGCCTATTCGGAGGAGTTGTTCGGTCCGGTGGCAAGTATCATTAAAGTGAAGGATGAAGAAGAAGCCATTCAGGTAGCCAATGACACAAATTATGGCTTAGGTGCTTCGGTATATTCTCAGGATGTAAAACATGCCGAAGAAATTGCAGCCACAAAACTGGAAGCCGGTTGCTGCTTTGTAAATGAACTTGTTAAATCCGATCCCCGCCTGCCATTTGGTGGTATTAAAAATTCCGGCTATGGACGAGAATTAGGATTATATGGCATCCACGAATTCGTAAACACCAAAACAGTGTACGTTAAGTGAAAAGTAAATATTGATGAATTGATGAGTAAGTAGATCCATCAACCTATATCACTTTATCGCCTAATCACTTAATCATTTCATGACCTTATCACTTAACCACCAAACTCCTTATCTTGAATCGAATTAATTAAGAGACTGTGCGCATACGACTTCAACAATTGAACCCGATAATCGGGGATTTAACCGGAAATCAGGAACTGATTCTGTCAGCTATTCGTGAAGCTGAGAAAGATGGAATAGAACTGTTATTGCTACCCGAATTGGTGACGTGCGGCTACCCGCCTATGGATTTAATGGAGCGCCGTGTATTTCGCGAATTGCTTTACAAGGTGAATCGCGAAATCATTGATTGTACGGGAGAAACAACGGTTATATTTGGCTCAATTACAGAAAACCTGACGGGGAAAGGCCGGTCTTGCTACAATTCAGCTATTGTAGCCCAGCATGGGGAAGAGAAGACACGGGTTCACAAGGCACTGCTCCCGACGTATGATGTATTTGACGATCTGCGGTATTTTGAGCCGGGTAATGAATTCGAGCCGGTTGTTATTAAAGGATTCCCATTCGGGATTACCGTTTGCGAAGATATCTGGTTTAACGATAATGATATTCAGTACCACATTTACGATGTAAATCCTGCCGAAGTACTGGCAAATAAAGGGGCAAAAGCCATTATCAACATCTCGGCATCTCCCTTTAATAAGGATAAACCGGTGTCCCGGAAAAGGATGCTTCAAAATCACGCCCGGAAGTTGGGAACACCACTTTTTTATGTGAATCAGGTGGGGGCGCAAACCGAACTCCTGTTTGACGGTGATTCCCTTACTTTTGACGGATCCGGAGAGATGAAAGCTCGCTCCAAGAGATTCGAACCGGACTACATGGATATTATCTTCAACGAAGAAGATCAGTCGGTTGAAGCTATAACGGATTTGGAAGCAAACTTTGAAACACCGGCCAAAGAGCAGGTAATGTTTGAAGGACTTGTGATGGGGGTTCGGGATTATTTGAAGAAATCTAAGGCTGCCGATAAAGTGATATTAGGCCTGAGCGGGGGAATTGATTCTGCCTTGGTTTGTACGATTGCGAAAGAAGCACTCGGGGCAGAGAATGTAAAAGCTGTGACGATGCCATCGAAGTTTTCATCGGAAGGAAGTGTATCCGATTCCGAAAGGCTGGCGGAGAATCTGGGTGTTGAACTCCTCGAAATCCCCATCAAAAATATTTACGAAGAATATCTGAACGCGCTGGCTCCGGTATTTGAGGGAACTGAATTCAATGTAGCAGAAGAAAACCTACAAAGCCGGACCCGTGGTGATCTACTCATGGCCATTGCGAATAAGTTTGGATATATGCTGCTGAATACAGGAAATAAATCCGAAATGGCCGTCGGTTACTGCACACTGTATGGTGATATGGCCGGGGGATTATCCGTCATTTCCGATGTTTACAAAACCGAAGTTTATGATATTTGCCGCTGGCTGAATGAAGAATATTACGGGGAGGAAGTAATTCCTGAGGCCATTCTTACCAAAGCCCCAAGTGCGGAATTACGCCCGGATCAAAAAGATTCAGATTCTTTGCCCGACTACGGAACTTTAGATACCATTTTGAGATACTACCTGGAGGAGCAGCGATCAAGAGAAGAAATCATCAGCAGCGGCTTAGACGAGCACACCGTAGATAAAACCCTCCGATTGGTAGATTTGAACGAACACAAGCGGTTCCAGGCACCACCCGGGCTAAAAGTGTCCGCAAAAGCTTTTGGAACAGGACGCAGATGGCCATTGGCGCAACAATGGACCGGGCAGGAGAAGCAAATCATTCAATCCGGAAAAATTAATAAAGAAGGGCGCTAATTTGGTGTTTTTTACGTTGATGTTGCCATGAGTTCTACTCTCCCAATTCTATACAATAATTAGTACTTTATACAATCATTTTAAAATCATCTCTAATACATGCTTAAGAAGTTACGAAAAACGGCTATTGCCATAACCTGTTGTATGTTTATTGCTCCCGGCATTTCTGCCCAGGACACCACTGCAACACTCGATTTAAAAGAAATGCCCCTGCGGCTTTTGGATTATAAAAGCCCTATGCAAGGTTTGCAGGAAGGTGATGGAATAACCCAGCAACCAGCCATGCAGGAACTGGACAACTTCCAGAAAGATATCATGAGTCGCATTTCGGATATCTATCGCATACACATTAAAGCGATGGAAGCACAGGTCGGCAACGATCCTCTGGAAGCAGAAGCTCAGATAAATGATGCCGTAGCTGCCACTCAGGGGCTGTTGGATGATTATCCTGAAATCCGGGGCGACCGGCGATTTACCGAACTGTACCGGTCCGTAATTTCAGAATACCGGCAGTTTTATGGTATCACGGAAGTTGCTAATGAGCCTGAAGGAGAGATTTTTGCTATTCAGGAAGAACTGTTTTCCGAAGATGACAGCTGGATGAACGAAGATTATGACTTCCCGGAAGACCTTCCACTGAATAAAACGGATGTTCCGCTTATTCAGAATGACAAAGTTAACCGACACCTTGTTTATTACACGCTTCGCAGGCCCGAAGTAATGGAAACGTGGTTACAACGAGCGGTTAAGTACCAGCCCATGATGCGCAAGATTTTCAGAGAAGAGGGCGTACCCGAAGAACTCACATATCTGGCTTTTATTGAAAGTGGGTTGAACCCAAGTGCACGAAGTTGGGCTGCTGCTGTCGGAATGTGGCAGTTTATCCGGGCAACCGGCTCCGTTTATGGACTGGAAGCAAACTGGTGGATTGATGAGCGTCGCGATCCCGAAAAAGCAACACGTGCAGCAGCACGTCACTTAAGAGACTTGTACAATATTTGGGGTGACTGGCACCTTGCAATGGCGAACTACAATATTAGTCCGCGCGGGCTGAAACGAGCCATCAACAGAGCGGGTGGAGTTGAAGATTACTGGGCAGCTTATCCATATCTGCCAAGAGAAACCCGCGGGTATGTTCCCGGCTTTATTGCCACAACCCTAATTGGGATGAACCCGGAAGAATTTGGATTCCAGAAAAGCTATCCCGGTGAGCCCTATTCCTACAAAGTAGTAGAAGTTGATGGGTTAATGGAATTAGCCGATTTAGCAGCTGCCGCAGGTATCACCACTGAAGAACTGAAAGAATACAATCCTGAACTGCTTCGCTGGGCAACCCCTCCGGGAGGGAAGTATCCACTGAAACTGCCTGTTGAAACGGACAGGGAAGAATTTCTGGCTGAGTACAATGAGATTCCTAAAGAAAGCCGAAGCCAGAACATAACCATGCACACGGTTCAAAGAGGAGAGTCACTGGGAATCATTGCCCGTAAATATGGAACTACTGTAGCCGGTTTGTATGGCTCCAATGAAAACCTCTCCAGTACTATCTATCCGGGGCAGAAAATTGTAGTGCCTCTTCCTCAGGGAAGTGCTACACAGATTTCGGCCAACAAACCCACAAACCAGCAGCGAAGTGTGACTACCAGACGGTCGTCCTCATCTCAGGTTAGCGCCCCTGCAAATTCAACAGCCGTGACCTATAAAGTGAAAACAGGTGATACGGTTGGGCATATTGCTGAGTGGTATGATGTGAGAGCGTGGAATATCCGTACATGGAATGGAATTGGGAATACCATCCGGGTGGGGCAGTCGCTTACCATTCATGTGCCTAACAGCCGGAAGAGCCATTATGAAAAAGTAAACGAAATGAGCTACGCCGAGAAGCAGGCTATTGAACGCAAGCAGCGCCGTGGAGAAGACATTTTTATCGCATCCGCAACATCCACCGATAGCGATAATTATACCACCTATACCGTTAAGCAAAACGACACCCTTAGCGAAATAGCAGAAAGCTTTGGCGTTGGCTTAAGTCAATTGAGAAGCCTGAATAATATCTCTGGAAACAGGATTTATGTAGGCCAGACTCTTAGAATTTCTGCCAACTGATTTTATGACCAGGAAAGGGAAATATAAAGCAACCTTAGCCACAGCACTGATTATACTTGCTTCGGCGGGGATTGCTGCACAGCAGACAGACATCTATTTCCTGATCAAAAAGAACTTTAGCATTTTCAGTAATGCCTATGAAAATGTGGCCCTGGAGTATGTGGATGAGGTAGATCCCGAGATTCTTATGCGAAATGGTATTGATGCCATGCTCGAAACATTGGACCCCTACACCGTCATGTTCAATGAATCCCAAAACGAGCAGGCTGAAATCATGTCGCGAGGCAATTATGCAGGCATCGGTATTGAAGCCGGTTATCGTGATGGGGAAGTGGTTGTGATTGCACCTACGGAAGGCGGACCGGCCGAACAAGTTGGCATCAGGGCCGGAGATGTGATTGTTGCCGTTGATGGAGTTTCAACCGAAGGACTTCAACCCGAAGAAGTAAATGCGCTGACAAGCGGAGAGGTCGGTTCAGATGTTACCATTTCCATAGAACGTTTTGGACTTGATCAAACGCTGGATTTCACCCTTACCCGCCAGCGCATTGAGGTAAGCAATATTTCTTATTCTGGTTTGATAGGGGACGAAGAAAACACCGGGTATGTGAGACTCACTCAGTTTGGCAGTAACTCTGCTGAGGAAGTCAGACAGGCCATGATTACCTTAACGGAAAGCACGGAGCTGAATGGTTTGGTGATCGACTTGCGCGACAATCCCGGTGGCATTTTACAGGAAGCTGTAGGTATTATCGACAAGTTTATTGAGCCCGGCATTACCGTGGTGGATATACGCGGACGTGTAGCTGAGTATAATCAGACCTTTGCAACACGAGAGCCTGTTATGTTCGACAAACCGGTGGTAGTTCTGATGAATGAAGGAAGTGCCAGTGCATCAGAAGTAGTTGCCGGCGCTCTTCAGGATTTGGACAGGGCATTGATAGTCGGAGAACAGAGTTTTGGAAAAGGATTGGTGCAGGTGGTTAAGCCATTGCCGTATAACACATCCCTGAAGATCACTGTTTCGCGTTATTACATTCCAAGTGGCAGAAGTATTCAGTCTATTCAGTACACGCATCAGGGGCGAAATTCTGCGGTTATGAATCAGGACTCATCCAAAAGAGAATTCAAGACCCGCAACGGCAGAACGGTGTATGAAGGAAGAGGCATTGAGCCCGATGTGGAATCTGGAAAAGGCGACCTGAGTATTCTGGAGGTAGCCTTGCTCCAAAAAGGAATGTATTTCGATTTTGCCACAGAATATGAAGCCACGCATGATTCCTTTGACTATGATGCATTACCTGATGATGGTTTTGAGGAATTCAGAAATTATCTTACCGAGAATGGCTTTGATTTCACCACTGATTCCGAGAAACTACTAAACGAATTGTCTGCACAGCTTGCGGGAGTGGAAGGAGCCGAAAATCAATTAAACGGACTGAGAACGGCTATTTCCCAAGAAAAGGAGAATCAGTTTACAGAAGATGAAGCCGAAATTCGCAGAAACCTATATCTTGAGTTAGTTTCCCGATATGAGGGACAAACCGGAAGGGTGGAGGCCGGGCTTAAATCCGACCCGGACGTACTCAAAGCACTTGAGTTTATTGCCAACGAAACGGAAATGAATAAGCTGCTTTCAGGGGAATAAAGAATGCCTCTCAAAGCAGATTTACATATCCATACCACCTGCTCTGATGGCCGTTTATTACCTGAAGAAGCCGTGCAAGTGGCCAAGGATAAAAATCTGGCAAGCCTGGCGATAACGGATCACGATACCTGTCAGGGGTATTTCAAAGCTGTTGATAAAGCAAATGAGTTGGATATTGAGCTCATTCCCGGTGTGGAGATTACATCCGTACTGGGAGGAAAAGAAGTTCACATACTTGCCTACTATTTTGATCCCGATACCAATTATCTGGAAGAATTTCTGAAAGAGCAGAAAAAAGCTCGTAAAAATCGGATTAAAGGGATTATCAAAACGGTGAAGAAGTCGGGAATTGATGTTGAGTATGATGAGGTTTGGGCAGAAGCAAACGGAGCGAATATCGGCCGGCCACACCTGGCCCGGGTGCTTACCCAGAAAGGATATGTAAGCAGCCCTAAAGAGGCTTTTATTAGGTACCTGAGCAATCAAAAGCTGGGCTCTATTGAAAGCACTTATCCTGATTACCGGGAAGTGATTGAGATCATCAAAAATGTGGGCGGAGCCAGTGTGGTTGCTCATCCCGGCAGGTTTTATTCTACTGATGAAATGCAGGCCTTTGTAGATGCAGGCATTGACGGTGTTGAGTGTATTCACCCAAGCCATAATTTCAAGCTGCAGAAAAAGTACACCGAATTTTGTGAGGAGCACGGATTATTGATGACCGGAGGCAGTGATACCCATGAAGGTGTTGATACCGGATATACCAATTTGGGTGTGGTTACGATTGCCTACAAGCATATTGAGAAAATGAAGAAAATGACGGAACAACGAAAAAACATTACGGAAATTAAGAGTTAGTATGGCAGCAGAGTTAATAGAAGGAGACACAAATCCCGGAAAAGTGAAAATTGGCATCGTGGTATCAAAGTGGAATTCCATGATTACCGATAAGATGCTGGACGGGGCTTTAAAAGCGCTTAAAGGTAATGGGATAGAGGAAGCGGACATCACGGTAGTAAAATGTCCCGGCTCCTATGAAATACCGTTAACCGTGCAAAAGGTGCTGGAGAACCGAGACGTAGCTGGTGTGATTGCCCTTGGAGTTGTGATAAGAGGAGGAACACCGCATTTTGACTACGTTTGTGATGCTGTAAACCGAGGTATCACCGATTTAATTTTAAAACATAATAAACCCGTGGCGTTTGGAGTTTTAACTACCGATGATGTTAAACAGGCAATGGAAAGAGCCGGTGAGAAAGGGAACAAAGGCGGAGAAGCCGCTCTGGCCCTTTTAGAGATGATATCAATGGAACAAAAACTAACTTCCTGAAAAGATTATTTACCTTGATAAAGGACAAGCAAAGCTCTAATTTTCAAAGCTTCAAAAACAGCCCAAAAAATCACTTGAAAGAGCTTACTTTAACAAACACCGTACAGACTGAAGACGATAAGAAGAATCAGGAAATCCTGAAGAATTCAGGCGAGATTCCTCTTCATATTGCCATAATTATGGATGGCAACGGTCGGTGGGCTAAGAGTAAGGGAAGTATCAGGCTGCATGGCCACAAAGTTGGAGTTGATTCGGTTCGGGACATAACAGAATCGTGTGCTCAGCTGGGTGTTAAATATTTAACCCTGTATGCTTTTTCAACAGAAAACTGGGGACGTCCATCCGCAGAGGTACAGGGCTTGATGAGATTGCTGGTTTCCTCGCTCCGTAAAGAGGCTGAAAACCTGAATAAAAACGATATCAGGCTGGCAACCATTGGCCAGATGGACCGCTTTCCAAAAAATTGCCAGAATGAGCTTCAGGAGGCTATTGAGCTCACCAAAGATAATAAGCTGCTGGAATTGTGCCTGGCACTGAGTTACTCCGGACGATGGGATATCACCGAGGCAGTTAAGAAAATAGCCCATCATGTAAAGGAAGGACGTTTAGACCCCGACCTTATCAACGATCAAATGATAAGTGATCACCTTTCGACTGCAGATGTTCCCGATCCGGATTTAATAATCCGTACCAGTGGGGAGTATCGCATCAGTAACTTTTTATTATGGCAGCTGGCATACTCCGAACTCTACATTACGGAAACCTACTGGCCGGATTTCAGAAGAGATGAATTATACGAAGCCATTCGTTCCTATCAGCAAAGAGACCGAAGGTTTGGAAAAATTCCATCATCCAAAGACGAAAACTCATATTCATCTCGTTTAGTTAACAAAAAATCATAAGCATTAACCAAAAGGCGTGTTGTTACTTTTGAAAAGATTACTTTTTGCAACCTTATTGACGTTCGGCTTCACTTCTCATCTTTTACAGGCTCAGGATATTGAATTAACCGACCCCACTACACTCACCCCGGCCGAATATCAAATTATGGAGGTAACGGTTGAAGGGAATAAAAACACCCGCGAGCAATTCATCAAAAATGCGAGTACGCTGGTTGAGGGAAGTTCCATTACCTACCCGGGTGGCGATAAACTGACAAGAGCCATCAGCCGACTCTACCGGTCAGGACTCTTTTCAGATATCAAGATTTTTGTTACAGATCGAACTTCTACCGGAATCAGTTTTCTTATTAAAGTAGAGGAGCAGGCACGCATCCTGGAGTATAAGTTGAAGGGCATTAAGCGTTCAGAGCGACGTGATTTGGAAGATTTACTGGTCTTAACCCCCGGAACGGTAATTACTGAATCCGCTATTGGTCAAGCCAAGAACACGATCCGACGTTTTTACGAAGATAAAGGATACTGGTACACCGAAATTGAAACCAGCACAAAAGAAGTGGAAGGGGTGGAAGACCGTGTTCGACTCATTTTTGACATCAAGCCGGGAGAACGATTAGAGGTTAAGGACATTGTTTTTAAAGGTGCTGATGAGTTCAAAGACCGAAAGCTGCGTCGTCAAATAAAGCCACTTAAGGAAGATGCCTGGTGGAAAATTTTTGGCAAAAAGGTATTTAAAGAAGAAGAATTTGAAGAGGGTAAGGAAAGTGTGTTAACCTTCTACCGTGAAAATGGATTCACCGATGCCCGAATTTTAAAAGATTCGGTGTACACGTACGAGCATGACGGATTGTTCAAAGATAAAACCGGACTCAAGGTAGTGGTGACTATTGAAGAAGGCCCGCAATATAAAGTCCGTGATATCACCTGGGACGGAAATACGGTTTACTCCAATGAAACGCTTACACAGGTACTGGGTTTTGAGAAAGGGGACATTTTCAACCAGAACAAATTTGAAGAAAATTACAGCTTTGGCGAAAGCAGCGTAAGCAGTCTTTATCAGAACAATGGATATTTATTTTTTCAGGCAGTTCCAAATGTAACGAAGGTTGCTGAAGACTCTCTCGATATCCACTTTGATATTTATGAGGATGAAATTGCCAATATTCGCCACGTCAGTTTCTCCGGAAATACACGAACTCACGATGACGTAGTACGCCGTACGTTGAGAACCACTCCCGGAAATCGCTATAGCAGAGATGCCGTTATCCGAACCATTCGAGAACTCGGAACCCTTGGCTTTTTTGATCCGCAAAACATTCAACCCGATATTCTGCCGAACCGCGAAGATAAAACCGTTGACATCAATTATCGCTTAGATGACAGCCAGAGTACCAGTAACTTTGAGTTTTCCGGTGGTTACGGTGGCCCGAGTATTGGTGTGATTCTCTCTGCCCGGGTTAACTTCAATAACTTCTCATTAAAACGTGCTTTTGAAGATGGCGGCTGGACTCCAATCCCTTCCGGTGATGGACAAAAATTATCGTTGGGTGTTCAGGTTACCGGAACCGGTTATCAGAGCTACAGCTTCGGTTTCCAGGAGCCGTGGTTCAAAGGTAAACCAACTTCAGTAGGGGTGAATGTATCCTACAACTTGCTGAACTACAGAGGTTCCACCGAAAGAAATGAGCTGTTTTCAAGCTCCGTATCTATGGGTAAACGTTTGAAGTGGCCGGATGATTATTTCTCTACACAGTCAATTATCGGCTATCAGTTATATAATATTGAAGGGAACTCTTCTTTCCTCGCTGACGGAACTTCCAGCCTGTTAACTTTTGAGCAGGTGCTGGAAAGAAACTCTGTTGATAACCCTATTTCACCGATGACGGGTTCTAAATTTACGCTTTCGTTTGAAGCGGCTCCTCCACTGCCGGGATTCTCCGAGTATTATAAATTGACATCGGCCTATCAGCATCACGTCCCAATTGTTGAAAAGCTGGTGTTAACCAGTCAGGTGCAATACGGATACATCGGATACTTTACCGATGACAAGCGAAGTGAGCTGAATAAGTTTTTAGTGGGCGGTACGCAGTTACAACAACGTCAAAGCTTTTTGTATGATAACATTGATCTGCGTGGTTACCCCGGTGGTACCACAACCAGTATTTCACCCATTGTAGATGGCCAGAAAGTGGCAGGAACCATGTATAGCAAATACTCTCTGGAAATGAGATATCCGGCCGTTTCCAACGAACAGGTTCAGATTATTCCTTACGTTTTCACCGACGCAGGTAATTCATATCTTGACTTCAATGATTTCGATCCCTTCCGTGTAAAAAGATCGGCCGGTTTGGGAGTTCGATTATACCTTCCCGTGCTGGGCTTGGTTGACCTGAGTTACGGTTACCGACTTGATGGCGTGACGGTTCCAAACAGTGCTGACGTACAGCCGGGGAACTGGGAATTCTTATTTAACATAGGAGCACCGTTCTAATGCGATTGTATAAGTATTTATTTATTGCTGCTCTGGTTTCGGGACTATCTCAGTCTATATGGGCGCAGGAGCAAAAAATTGGATTTTATGAGTCCGATTACATCCTTCAGCAAATACCGGAGTATGAAGGAATTCAGCAGCAGCTGGATTTACTGAGCACCCAGTGGAAGGAGCAGGTAGAAGAGATGGAGAATGAGATTCAGCAGCTTCAGGAAGACTATGAAGCCAAAGAAATACTATATACCGATGAAATTCGTAATCAAAAAAAGCAGGAAATAGCTCAAAAGAAGAAACAAAAAGAGCAATACCTTGCCCAGAAATTTGGACCGGAGGGAGAGTATTTTTCCCGGCAGCGTGAATTGTTAGAGCCTATACAACGCCAGGTTTTTACAGCAGTACGAGCAGTGGCTCAGCAGCAGAGTTTTGATTTTGTGTTCGACCGTTCAGGCGACATCTATATGGTGTATGCCAATAATGAATACAATTTAAATGATGATATTTTGTTGGAACTGGGAATCGAGGTAGAAGAACAGTAACGACAATTGACTGAAAAAACTTTTAAATTAGAAAAAACGACAGATCCACAAACATGAGTAAAAGAATTACCGCAATTATCCTTTTCCTGAGCGTTTTTGCGCTCCAGGATGCTATGGCACAGGTGAAAATCGGTTACACCAATCCCGCCCGTGTACTTAGCCAACTTCCTGAAGTAGAAGAGGTTGACGAACAAATTAATACCCTGATTGATCAAAGAGATGAGGAACTGGCTGCAAAAGCCACCGATCTACAACAAATTTTCTCTAACTATGAGTCTTCTATGGCCAATCTTTCTCAGCAGGAAAGAGCGGTTAAAGAGCAGGAGCTGATGGAAATGAACCAGGAGTTTGAGCAGGATCGAGAGACCATGATGAATGAAATTCGTCAAAAGCGAAATGAATTAATGGCCCCCATCATCGAAAAGATGAATGCAGCAATGGAAGAAGTTGCGCAGGAGATGGACCTTGATCTGGTATTGAATGAAGGTACTTCCTACGGAGACGCCATTATCTTTTTCGCAGAAAATGAAGGGCTCGACATCACCGACAAAATTATAGCAAAATTAAAATAATCAAAGCCAATAAAACGATACAAATGAAGAAATTAAGCTTATTACTTGTTTCCTTTTTGATTGCCTTTTCATCCATGGATGTTGCTAAGGCACAGGAAGCAGAAATGAAAATCGGTTACGTAAATCCGCAAGCTGTGCTTGCTAAAATGCCGGAAATGGCTGCGATCCAGAAAAGACTGCAAAATTTTGCAGAGCAGAAGCAGCAGGAGTTGCTTCAGAAAGAGCAGGATTTTCAACAGCAGGTTGCTGAGTATGAGCAAAAAGCCGGTGTAAGAACGCAAGAAGCTAACCAAAGAGAACAAGAGCGTCTGGCTCAGCTGCAACAGGATTTAAGCACAGCTCAGCGTGAAGCGGAGCAAGCACTTCAGCAGCGCCGTCAGGAACTGTTAGGCCCTATGTTTACACAAATTGGTACAGCCATTGATGCGGTAGCAAAAGAAAAAGGCCTGACTTATGTATTGAATACAACCACCTCAAGCGGTGACCTGATTATTCTTTATGCTTCTGATGAATACCAGTCTAAATATGATATTACCGATGCGGTAATGCAGGAACTGGGTGTATTCAACTAAGCGAATACGTATCTAACAATACTTTGAAAGCCGTTCAATTCTGGACGGCTTTTTTTATTTCACATTCTTTTTCCGGTTCCGGATATAATCTTCAAAAATATATCCGCCTAAATTATCAAGAGAGGCAAAGTAGGCTTTTCCTTTGTTGGCTTCCGTCATTTCCCGCACAAAACTTTGCAGATAAGGATCTTGCGCAATCATGAAGGTGGTGATGGTAATTTGATCTCTGCGGCATTTCACGGCTTCGTCAAGTACCTTATTGACGATTTTACGATCCAGCCCAAAGCTGTTCTTATAAAGTTTTCCGTTTTCAATCATACAGGACGGCTTACCGTCTGTAATCATAAAGATCTGCTTGTTGGCGTACTTTTTACGCTGAAGAATATGACGTGCCACTTCAAGACCTTGCTTGGTGTTGGTGTGATACGGCCCCACTTTTAAATAAGGCAGATCATCCACGGAAATTTTCCAGGCTTCATTGCCAAACGCTACAATGTCGAGGGAATCCTTGGCATAGTTATTCATGATAAGTTCTGAAAGGGCCATAGCCACTTTTTTGGCCGGTGTGATGCGGTCTTCACCATAAAGTATCATAGAGTGACTCAAATCGATCAGCAGAACCGTAGCATTAGATGTGTAGTGATCGGTTTCATAAACTTCCAGATCATCTTCCTGTAGGTTGAAGGCATCAATACTGCTGTGGTTCAGCATGTTCAACATAGTGCCCACACTGTCTATTTGCCCGATGTCATCGCCCTGCGTCCATTTTCGGGTCTCTGGCTGGCGTTCCAATCCTTTACCGGTGTGGGGCGTTTTGTGCGAGCCCACACCACCTTTCTCAAGGTCCTTAAATATTTCTTCCAGTGAACGTTTTCTGAGGCTGCGCTCCGTTTTTTTGGTCATGATGAAACCGGCACCACCATCATCATTTTCGATATAGCCTCTTTCCTTCAGTTCTTCAATGAAATCACCCAGAGAATAGCCGTCATCAAACTGTCCGGTAATGTCATATTCATTATCGAGATCGGTAAGCCATTTCAGGGCTTGTTTCACTTCCCCGCTGGATATAGTTAGCAGCTGTTGAAACAAGTCCCACAAAGTATCGAACGGAGATTTCCCATTTGTCTTTGCAAATCGCTCATCCCACTCGAAATATTTAAAGTGCATAATCAGATCCCTTTTTCATATCAAATACTAAGTGGAGCAAATGAGTTCCATTAATTCAGAAAAGAATAGAATACATGAATATATTCAATGCGAAATCAGGAACGAAGAAAAGCATATCATCGACCGGTTAAAATTTGAACGACAGTTGTGGGCAGAAGGCTACACGCATGTAATGGGACTGGATGAAGTAGGCCGCGGATGCCTGGCAGGTCCGGTTGTAGCCGCCGGAGTAGTATTTCATCCTGATACAGACATACCGGAGATAAGAGACAGTAAAGGGATTGGAGAAGAAGAGCGAAACAGGTTGGCAAAGCAAATAAAAGAGGAAGCCTTGCTGTGGACAGTTCAGGAAGGAAGTATTGCTGAAATTGACAAGTTGAATATTCTCTGGGCTTCACTTCACACCATGCAGAAATGCGTCGATTCCACCAAAATCACCCCGGATTATTTGCTGGTGGATGGCAATCGATACGTTAGCTCGCTGATACCTTACACATGTTTGGTAAAAGGGGACGACCGGTCGATGAGTATTGCGGCTGCATCCATTCTGGCAAAGGTTTACAGGGATGATTTGATGCGAAAACTCCACGAAGAATTTCCGGAATATGGTTGGGATACAAATGTCGGTTATCCTACAGCCACTCATAAAAAAGGATTGAAAGAATTTGGCTATACCGTACATCACCGGGCCTCCTTCAAGTTAGGCACTTCAAAAAAGCGACCTTCAAAGTAAATCTGCTTTAGCGGTAGATGCTGAAATCCCGTTTATAGAAATCCATATTTAAACATATGGCCAGCATAAGGGTGTTGGTGATAAATGCTGACCCGCCATAGCTTACAAACGGAAGCGGCAAACCGATTACCGGGAGAAGGGCGGAGGCACTCCCCACATTGATAAAGAAATGTACAAAAAAGACAGAGGCAACACTCACCGTTACCAACTGAGCAAAAGGGTGCTTATGGCTTCCTGCCATGTTCAACAAGCGTATGAATAAGAACAAAAAAGTGATGATTACAATAGCGGCACCTACAAAGCCAAATTCTTCTCCAATCACACAAAAAATAAAGTCAGTCCACTGCTCCGGTAAAAATTTAAGCTGAGTTTGGGTTCCCTCTAAAAATCCTTTGCCGGTTAATCCGCCTGAGCCAATGGCTGTTTTCGCCTGAATTACATTCCATCCAGCTCCGGTAGGGTCGTAAGCAGGATTTGTAAATGCGGCAATGCGGGCAATTTGATGAGGTTGCAGCAGCTGCGTAAGTGCCAGCTGTACGCCTGAGGTAGTGAGCAAGCCAGTGATGAGGGATGTGATGGATAACCAGACTCTTCGCTGAATAAAGAAGATGGCGGCCGTCAAAATTACGGCTGCAATCACACCATAATACCATTCTATAACCGATAAATAAGCGATGATGGCCGGAGATATGATGAAGAGCGAAACTCCGTACGGTAAACCGGACCAGAACAGCATGACGGGAATCAGTGTCAGAAAAATCAATGCCGTTCCAAGATCGTTTTGCATGAAAACGAGAATGGTGGGTATCAAAATTATGATCACGGAAATAACAGCGTAACGAACATTCTCTGCAGAAATATCCCGGCGACTTGTAAGATAATTTGCCGTAGCCAGGATCGTGGCAATCTTCATTAACTCACTGGTTTGCAGGTTAAATGGCCCAAAACGCAGCCAGCTTTTGGCACCATTTACTTCGGTACCAAAATAGAGGGTTATCACCATTAGCACGAGGCAGATGGCATAAAAGGCATAAGAAAGCTGAATGAAGTTTCTCGGTGATATTAGCTGAACCGCTGCCAGCATAAAAACGGACAGGGAAACGAAAATGAGTTGCTTATAAAAATTATCCTGGATGTATTCCGGTAAAAACTGAGACACCGGGCCCTGTGTAGCACTGTAAATGGCTACAATACCAATGGTGAACAGCACCACCCAGGCGAAAACCACAGACCAGCTAAATTCTCTGATGTTATTCATTTTGTGCGGGCTGATTTAGTTGTGGGGCAGGTTGTTCGTCTTCCTCTTCTTTGGGCTCAAAGTTAAGTACGTAATCATACACGTAAGGCCGGGTTATTTCGCCCTGCAGATACTTCTCAATTACCAGAGAGGCAATGGGGGCTGCCGATGTGGAAGCAAAGCCGGCGTTCTCAACAAATGCGGTAACGACAATTTCAGGATTGTCAAGCGGAGCGTAGGAGGTAAACCATCCGTGATCCATGCCATGTGGATTTTGAGCCGTCCCGGTTTTCCCGGCAATTTCAATATTCGGATGATTGGCATACCAGCGTCCGCTTCCTTCTGTAACAACACCACGCATCCCGGCTTTAACCACTTCAAGATACTCATCTCGCAGCCAGTCAATTCTTGTGCTTTCGGTACGTAAGCGGCTTATGGATCCGTCCGGGTGCTTGAAAACCTGCACTAAATGAGGTTTTACCCGATACCCTCCGTTGGCAAAGATGCTGGTCATTTGAGCAATTTGAATAGGGGAGACAGAAACCATTCCCTGCCCAACTCCAAAGTTGATAAGGTCTCCGAGACCCCATCTGCGCTCCCCAAGCCGTCTGTTCAGGTACGTGCTGTCCGGGATGAGGCCCGAATTGGCGTTAGGCAGATCCACATTACTGGCTACACCCAAACCGAAATCTTTAACCAAGCTGCTCCATTCATTAAGCTTACCCTGAGAAGCGATCTTATCCATCAGCGAAAAGAAATAGGTGTTACTGGAAAAAGTGATGGCTTTTTTCAGGTCATACTCGCCAACGGGAGCTAAATCTCGGTAGGCCCGCCCGCGCACATAAGCTCCGCTGTTATAAATTTTTGTTTGCGGGGTGATGATTCCCATGTGCAAACCGATGATTCCCATTAACGGCTTAAAGGTAGAGCCCGGGGGTTGACGGCTTGAAATGGCCCGGTTATACAGGGGAGTTGTTGAATCCGCATTAATTGCCTGCCAGTAATCCTGATCCAGCCGTCCGGCGAGTTTGCTAAGGTCGTAAGTAGGAGAGCTGACCATGGCAAGAATGGCTCCGGTATTTGGGTTCATAGCAACCACAGCTCCGCGTTTACCTTCCATCAGCTTTTCAGCAAATATCTGTAGCTCCGTATCAATAGTGGTGATGATATTGCTCCCCTGCTCGGGATTGCGGCCAATTTCATTCCCTTCAAACTCTCCAAGAGCTTGTCCAAAAGCATTTACTTTGAGGTACCTGATGCCCAGTTCTCCGCGCAATGAGTCTTCATAGATCATCTCAAGGCCGCTTTTGCCAATTTTGTCGCCAAGACGGATGGTCTCAGATTGCCGATATTCGTTTTCATTGGCTTCCCGTAAATATCCAAGGAGGTGCGAGGCTTTCATCTCGGTGGGATAGTGACGTTTACTCTCTATCTGATGACCAATTCCGGGCAGCTGCCACAGGTTTTCCTGAACAGCCGAGAACGTGGGGAAATCTATCTCTGTAAACAACCGGGAAGTACGATGCCAGGAATACTGTTGAGCTTCCTGAACCTTGGTGGTTAAGAGGGAGTCAGAGACACCAAGTAAATCAGCGAGCAGTGGAATGTTACTTTTATCGAAAAGGGAAGGGGTGATGGTGATCGAAAATATTGGTTCATTATCGACAATAAGATTTCCATTCCGGTCATAAATCAAACCGCGGGCAGGATCTACATATTCCTGCCGAACGGAGTTTTCCTGACCCAGTGCAGCGTACACTTCGTACTCCACAATCTGCAGGTAGAAAATCCGCCCCAGTACAATCAGAGTAAGCCCAAGTATGATAACCTGAAGCGCCCGGATAGAAGTTCTTGTTCGATTTGTTTGACCGGTGGACATCTGTGTCTAATTTCCTTTAAAAATGAAAAGCATGGCTCCCAGCAGTGCAGTATATAAACTGTTTCCAAGGGTAAAAATTATAGGACTAAATCCGGTTGTATAAGCTTCTATGAAACTGCTTAATCCAAGGAAAATCAGGTTATGGAAAACAGCCGCCGCAGTGATAACAAGGAAAATCTGCCACAATAATAAACGCCCTTCTTTTCTTTGGTTCACGAAATTAAAGAAAGCAAAACACATCAGCGTTTTGGCAAACATGTGTAATCCCCAAAAGTCAAAAAGGGCATCCTGTACCAGGCCAAGTGAGGCAGCAAATAACACCAGCTTAATACGATCATATTTCATGGCCAGCCAAAGCAGGTAAAGAATCAGCGGGTCGGGAGTGGTTCCAAATAAGCTCAAGTGCTGAAAAATAAGTACTTCAGCCAGAATGAAACATAAGCCAATAAAAAAGTCTTTTAGGGTTTCTGCACTCATTCAAAAAGCTGATTATAATCTTGTTGAAGGTTTACGATACTCGTATCAGGCTGAAACTCGATGACAAAGCCTTGTGCAATATCAGCCAGCATCACAAAGGGTTCTAAATAAATACGTTGGGTTTCACGTCCCGGTTCCGGTTCAGACCGGATTACCTTTCCAATAGGAATACCGCCCGGAAATTGGTTGCTGTTTCCTGATGTTTCCACCACAAAGCCACTGTCAATAGGAATAGTCTTGGGTACAAAGTCCATCACAAGTTCACCATAAATATCACCCGGCCAGCTCACAATGCCATGAGCCTGATTCTCCTGAATGCGGGCGCTTACCCTGAACAGAGAATTATAATAGGGCATCACCTGGGAGTAGTAAGTTCCGGTGAGTACAATTTTTCCGATCAATCCATCAGAAGTAACAAGGGGCATTCCGTCTTCTAATCCGTCAGATTTTCCGGCATCAATGGTCAGGATATTATTTGATCCTGTTAACTGCTTCCCGACAATAGAAACAGGTGCTAATTCAAACTGACTGCGCTCTCTGTATCCCAGAAGACGTCGAAGCTCACGATTCTCTTGCTCAATGGACCGGAGCCGACTGAGCTCATCCTGCAATAAAATATTCTGGCGCTGCAGGTAGGTATTAGTGTTGAGGGCTTGGCGGTAAACCCTGATGTTAGCCAAAGGTTCTTCGAGCAGACTCAAGCCCGTGACGGAAATTTTTCGCAGGGTGTCAATGCCGCCCTGATGCCTGCCAATCATTATAGCTAAGGCAAAAACCAGGATAAGAGCGGTAACTATGTAATCTTTAGCATCACTTAAATTGAATGATCTAAATCGCATTCATTTCCAGGGGATTAGGAAATTACCGGACGGTAATATTCGAGATTTTCAAGTATGGCACCGGTTCCACGAACTACGGCTGTTAATGGATCTTCTGCAATGTGGACAGGGAGATCGGTTGTTTCCATGATCAGCTTATCCAGATTCTTTAACAAGGCTCCGCCTCCGGTCAGCATAATTCCGCGATCCAGAATATCGGCCGACAGTTCAGGAGGCGTTTGCTCCAGGGATTTCGTGATCGACTCAACAATGGTGTTTACCGATTCCGCAATGGCTTCGCGTGCATCTTTGGAAGTAATATGACGTGTTCTTGGAACACCGTTTACAAGATCACGCCCTTTGGTAATCATCTCCAGCTCTTCATCAAGAGGGGCGGCTGAACCGATTTCACATTTAATTTTTTCTGCCGTTCGCTCACCGATCAACAGGTTATGATTTCTTCGAAAGTAGTTGATGATGTCTTCGTTGAGCTCATCACCGCCTAAACGAACCGACTGCGCATAAACAATTCCTGATAGCGCAATTACGGCAATTTCTGTAGTACCACCGCCAATATCCACGATCATGCTTCCCACCGGCTCGTGAACATCCAGCCCGATTCCGATTGCAGCGGCCATGGGTTCATCCACAAGGTAAACTTCTTTAGCTCCGGCATGTTCGGCACTGTCACGTACGGCACGGCGTTCAACTTCCGTAATTCCGCTGGGTACACAAATAACCATTTGTCGGGTGGTGGAGTACCACTTCATCTTCACTTTCTTGATCATCCCGCGGATCATCTGCTCGGCAACTTCAAAATCAGCAATAACGCCATCTCTTAACGGGCGTACAGTTCTGATTTTGTTGTGCGTTTTCTCGTGCATCAACCGCGCCTGGTGGCCGGTAGCAACGGGAACATTCTGTTGATTGAGAGCAACAATAGAAGGCTCATTTAAGACAATACCTTCTCCCCGAGAGTAGATCAACGTGTTTGCGGTTCCTAAGTCAATAGCTATATCGGTGTAAAGAAAATCTAAAAAGCCCTTCTGAGCTTGTTTTTTTGAAGACTGTGAAGGGTTTGCTCCGCTGGAATCTGACATTTGCGCTGATTAAGTGAATTGAACTTTAATGGGATGATATAATCATGAGAAAATACAATATTGAAATTGTATTTGCGAATGTATAAGCAACGAATATTAGGAAATTTATGAAACCGAAATGTAAGGTCAGTTTTAAGCGGTAAATATCAGTGCTTAAAGTGACGTTTTCCGGTGAAGATCATAGCCATGTCGTATTCATCTGCTTTGGCAATTACTTCTTCATCTCGGATACTGCCTCCCGGTTGAATCACCGCTTTAGCCCCGGCTTTAGCTGCAGCTTCAACACCATCTGCAAAAGGGAAAAAAGCATCCGAGGCTATGGCCGATCCGCTTAAATCCAGTCCTTCTTTATTGGCTTTGGCAACAGCAATTTCCGAAGAATCCACCCGACTTGTTTGTCCGGAGCCGATTCCCAAAGTGCGACTGTTCTTAGCATATACGATGGCGTTAGACTTGATATGACGAACTACTTTCCACGAAAAAAGCAGGTCTTTCATTTCCTGGTCCGTTGGTTTTCGCTTACTCACAATTTCAAAATCATCCGGATTTGCAGGGGCCAAGTCAGCATCCTGATTCAGCAATCCTCCAAAAATTGACCGGAATGATGAAGCTTGTACTTCACGAACCGACTTTTTGATCCTGACTAATCGCCTGTTTTTTTTCTGTTGTAGCAATTCCAGGGCTTCATCCGAATAGTCGGGTGCTATGATGATTTCAGTAAAAATCTCATCAATGGCTTTTACTGTATCAATATCCATTTGCTGGTTTACAACAACGATGCCTCCGAAAGGAGAAACCCTATCGGTGCTGAAGGCTTTCTTATAAGCTTCGGTCAGGTTGTCGGCCACGCCCACGCCACTTGGAATGGTATGCTTGATGATGGCGCAGGCGGGCTCATCCTTATCGAAATCGGAAATGATGTTAAGTGCGGCATCTACATCCAGGTAATTGTTGTAACTGAGCTGCTTGCCATGAAAACAATCAATAAAATCATCCTGACTTCCATAAACGGCCGCTTTTTGATGGGGGTTTTCTCCATACCTGAGTTCCTGTGAAAGCGGGAGGGAGGTATTGAATTGACGGGCAGGCTCTTCCTCAATCAAACTCGTAAAATAATTGGCAATAGCACTGTCATAATCAGCCGTGTGAGCAAAAGCAGTTTTGGCCAGTTTCTGACGCGTCTCAAAAGAAATCGCCATCTTTTCTTCCAGCTCCTCGATAAAATCAGCGTAATGATCAGGAGAACTCAGAATAGAAACATGGGCAAAGTTTTTGGCTGCCGCCCGGATCATGGTTGGTCCACCGATGTCAATAAATTCTGTTGCATCGGCAGCAGTAACATCAGGTTCAGCAACTTTATCTTTGAAGGGATAAAGGTTCACAACTACCAATTCGATGGGAGTGATTCCCAGGTCTTTGATTTCATTCACATCAGGCTCGTGAGAAGTACGGGCTAAAATTCCGCCGTGAACCATAGGGTGCAGAGTTTTTACCCGGCCATCCAGGCACTCCTGAAACCCGGTAACCTCGGAAACATCTTTAACCGGAATTCCTTCTGCTTCAATAGCTTTGGCTGTGCCACCTGTTGATATAATTTCCACGCCGGCGTTATGAAGGGCTTTGGCAAGTTCTGATAAACCGGTTTTATCAGAAACAGAAAGCAGTGCGCGGTTGATTTTAAGAGGTGTTTTAGGAAGGGATGAGAGAGGTTTAAGAGCCACGGTTTTGGGTTTTGAAATTTATAAGTTTTGTAAGTGCTTCTGTATGGTTTGGGGATAGAGCCGATGCTCTTCCTTTAATATTCGCTTAGCTAAATCTTCCGGAGTATCGTTTTCATGAACCGGAACTTTGATTTGGGCAAGGATGGGCCCTTCATCAAATTCTTCAGTGACAATATGGACGGTGCAACCCGATTCAGTTTCCCCGGCTTCAAGTACTGCTTTATGTACATTGGAACCATAAAACCCTTTACCTCCAAACTTTGGAAGTAAGGATGGGTGAATATTCAGAATTCGGTTGGAATACTTCCTGATGACAGAGGAAGGAATTTTCTTCAAATAACCGGCTAAAGCTATCAGGTCTGCATCCCAGGCTTCTAATTGTCGCAAAAGTGCTTCTTCAAAATCCTGCTCAGAACCAGGTTCTTCAGGATTGATAACCTTTACGGGAATGTCGTTTTTTTCGGCCCGTTCAATGGCGCCTATTCCGGGTTTGTTGGTTATCAGGCCGCTGATGCGGGCAGAAAGCTCACCACGCTGAACAGCTTCAATTATTGACTGGAAATTGGTGCCCGAACCGGAGGCAAAAACAACAATATTCTTCAAGAAAGTAGTGATGGATTTTGCAGTGCCTGATTGGGCGTTGAAGATAGTAAATGTTTGGGTGTAATGAAGGACTTTCTTGCTAACCCGGCGGACCGGTTGATTGAGAAATATCGCGCCTGAATACCTGGTAATTGTTGAAGCTCCAGCTTACCTGGGTAATGGTGATTTTTACAACTGTAGCTATAGGTATGGCAACCAGCATCCCGATAATTCCTGCCGTTTCAGCACCAATCAGAATAATAAACAGGATCGCGACCGGATGCATGTCGGCCGATCGTGAGAAGAGCATGGGTTGAAATACAATGTTGTCCAACATCTGAACTACAAATATGGCCAGGATACAAGCTGCCACTAATGAGAAGTTGCCGGTTTCAATTATGGATACGATGATGGAAAGAAAATATCCCAGGATAGGTCCGAAGTACGGGATGGTATTTGCCAGCCCGACCGCGATCCCCACCGACATAGCGTTATCCAGTCCGGCTACGCTCAGTGTGGTCCAAGAAGACAGGGCGACCAGAAAACTTTGGAAAAGCACGCTTCTAAAATAAAGGCCAAGACGCTTTTCAATTTTGTCTATAACGGTGAGTGTGGTCTCGAAATACTTGTTCGGAACCAACTGAAGGAGGTCACGGCGGATTTTACTTCCGTCTTTAAGAAAAAAGAAAGCAGCAAAAGGTACTACTAATACAGCCGAAAAAATGTTGGTGAAAATACTGAGGGCGTCGCTTACAATGGTCGAAATCTGGTTTACGTTAAACAGCTCATTAAGTACTGCGGTAATATTTTCTTCCAGGAATCCGTCCGGCAGAAACTCAAATTTATTGGTAAGCTGATTTTCAACCTGTACCGCAATTCGCCGGATGTTTTCAATACTGAGTTGTGCGGTCAGTTCCGCCATTTGGTTAGCGATAATCGGGATAACGCTGGTGGAAATAAAAACAAGGATCAGGATTACGGTGGCCAGTATCAGTGTAATTCCAAACGTCCGGTTCAGCCCTGCTGATTGCAACCGATTGGCAAACGGATCCAGGATATAACTGAGTATCATTGCCAGGATCAGGAACACAACAAGGGTAGAGTAGTTGTATAGAATGAGCAGTGCCACAGCTACTGCCGCTGCCCCGAGAATAAATTTTACTACCCGTTCTAATGTGATATTTCCCAAAGAAGTTGTGCTATTAAATTAATAAACTTAATGAGTATCATTTCAACTAAACAAAACATAGTGAAAAAAGCAGTTACTTTTTCAGTCATATTTTTTTCTTTATTGACAGGTGAAATTTTTGGTCAGGTTCAATATAAATGGTTAGATGTAGGGAGTTTTCACAACTTCTATTCAAATATGGGTTCTGAAAGAGAGGAAGGCTTCATTCCAAATCAACAGGCTGGTTGGCAGTGGCCCGCGATTTATAAAGCACAGGATGCCCAGGCATCTAAAGCTCTTTGGTTAGGAGTAACAAACTTTACAGATAGTGCAGGAACACAATATGAGAACAGGGTGGTCCATGTGGGACCACGAGTATCAGGAGAAGGTGAGTTTTTTCCAGTTGAGATTAAATTGATTTCAAAGTTTCCTAAACCGGAAGTATATCTTTTTGATGAGCTGGAAGATAAAAATGATTCAGTTATAGATGATGTAGATCCAAATTTAGAAGCAGATCGCGTACTCTATAGTAAAACCAATACACTTATAGGAGTGACAGTAGAGCGTAAAGTTATGCAGTTCAGTCAGCAGTATCATGATAACTATCACATTATAGAATATATATTCACCAATACCGGTAATACAGATGCTGATTCCGAAATTGAACTTCCAAATCAAAGTATTGAAGGATTTATTCCTTTCTTTAAAAACCAAATGGCTCCTGTAAAACAATCAAGATATACTATCGGAAATGCCACAGGTTGGGGAATAAATACAATGTATGATCGCCGGGGAGATGGCCTACATCCTGAAGAGAAAGAAGATTTCAGGGCTTCTTTTGCCTGGCATGGCTACTTCCCTAATTTCGCGTACCCAAATTATGATAATATAGGAGCTCCGATCATTACTCCGAACACGGCCGGGGGATATTTAGCTTCTGATGATACCACAGGCAGACTTGCAGCTTATCACTTTGTTGGAACAGTAACATTACATGCCGATGCATCATCTTCTAATCCTGATGATGATCCAGAACAACCTTTTACAATGTCTGAAGAGCATAATGATCATCCTCTGTTTAGTAACAACGATGCATTTAATATTGAAAAAATGAACTCGGAATATGAAATGATGAGCGTGGGCAGGACTTCACCCCGACACGCATTTCAAGTAGAATCGGAAGGCTATGAGGGATTTACTGATCCGGGATCAGATCCATCTTTAGGGCAGGGTGGAGGATTTTCGTATACATCGGGTTATGGTCCATATTCCCTGGAACCGGGAGATAGTGTGCGTATTGTTGTAGCCGAGGCTTCAGCCGGGATATCAAGAAAGTTAGCCTATGAAACAGGATTAAAATTTAAGAATGGTGAAATAACGGATGTAGAAAAGAACGAAGTAGTATTTCAAGGAAGGGATTCTCTTTTTCAAACTTTTGAGCGGGCTTTAGCCAATTTTAAATCTGGCTACCAAATACCATCCGCACCAAAACCTCCATCAAAGTTCGAGATTGCTTCAACTGATACTGGAATTGTTTTGGAGTGGGAATATGACCAAAGTTTGATCAATAATATTGAGCGTTTTGAAATCTATCGGGCATCAGAGAAAGTAGATAGTACTTATCGCCTACTTTATAAAGCGGACAATGATGAGCGTTTGATTGTTGACGGCGAGCCATCATCCCGGAGAAACTATCCGGGCTATTTTCTTTTAGACAGTCCCGTTCGTGGTACAAATTACTACTATTATATTGTAGCTGTTGGCGAAACCAATGTTGATAGTACTGGGAATACTCCTATAGGCAGTCGTTTAAAAAGCAGCCGATATTACACTCAAACATATAACTTTTCACGTACTTTTCAGCCGGTTAGTAACGAAAGAGAAGTAGGGAGAGTTACTGGGATAGAGTTGTACCAAAATTATCCAAATCCATTTAATCCATCTACAACTATATCTTTTCGTCTCGACCGTTCTGAAAAAATTAAAATCCAGATTTTTAATTTAACAGGGCAAAGTGTGGCAACATTAGTTGATGGTTTAAAAAATGCCGGTACACATAACGTTGAGTGGAACGCCACCGACTTTGCCAGTGGTGTATATTTCTACCGGTTGGAAATGGAAAGGGGAGACTCGATTACCAAAAAACTTATTCTCCTGAAATGAGAGAGAGAAGTTCGTCCAGATGCTTTAAAATATTTTCTGAATCATACCCTTTTCTCATTAAATAGTCGAAAACTTTCTTCCGGCGTTTTTCTTCCGGCTCTCTTAGGTATCTCTTTTTCCTTTTGGTGATTAAAGTCATCATGCTTTCTTTGATCGCCTGATCTCCAAAAGTAGTATTAATTACCTGTTCGGCTATTGATTTTGAAATACCCTTTTTAAATAACTGAGTTCTGATTTTATAGGGACCCCAGTCGTTGAACTCAAACTTATCAGCAGCATACTTTTCTGCAAACTTCCGATCGTTGATGTATTCCTTTTGTTCGAACTCATCCAGAATTTCATCGATGAAGCTGCCCGAGTAGCCTTTTTTATAGGCTTTGTCTTTTAACTCTTTGCGGGAGTGGTCGCGCCGTGAGAGAATTCGAAACATGTATTCACGGGCAGCCCATTGGTCTTCCTGCTTCTCAATTTGCTGCAAAAAAGAAGGCGTTATTTCAACGCCCTTCTTTAGATTTAGTTTTGTAAGAGTAGAGTCGGAAACCCCAATCAGAAATTGGTTCTTGACGAAAATAGAGTACCGGCTGCTATTTTTCTTTTGAACCTGAATTTCGGAAACAGGGGCCGGAAGAAGCTTGAATGCTTCTTCCGAATACCGTTGATATTTATCCTTCTTCTTCAACGGCTTCTTTGTCTTTTTTCTTACCCTTTTCCTCCTCAACTTCCTCTAATTCTTCACCGCGGAGTTTAGCGCGAACCTGCTGCTCAATTTTATCAGCTAATTCAGGATCTTCTTCCAGGAACTGCATTGCTGCATCGGAACCCTGACCGATCGGTTCACCGCCATGACGGAACCAGCTGCCTCGCTTCTCGATAATGTCGTACTCTACGGCAAGGTCAAGAATTTCGGAAATGCGGGAAATCCCTTTTCCATACATGATATTAAATTCGACCACTTTAAAAGGAGGGGCCACTTTGTTCTTAGCTATTTTGACTTTGGTTCGGTTACCGATTACTTCGTCGCCACTTTTGATGGAGCCAATTCTGCGAATATCAATACGAACAGAAGAGTAGAATTTAAGGGCTCGACCACCGGTGGTGGTTTCCGGGTTACCAAACATTACCCCGATTTTCTCCCGAACCTGGTTAATGAAAATGCAGGACGTCCGGCTCTTGTTGATGATTCCGGTAATCTTTCTCATCGCCTGCGACATCAGCCGAGCTTGTAGCCCCATGTGAGAATCTCCCATTTCACCTTCCAGTTCGGCCCGTGGCACAAGCGCGGCTACGGAGTCAACCACAACTACATCGAGTGCGCCTGACCGAATCAAAGTTTCGGTGATTTCGAGTGCCTGTTCTCCGTTATCGGGTTGGGAGACCAATAGCTCTTCTACATTAATCCCCAGAGCTTTAGCATAGCGTGGATCAAAGGCGTGTTCAGCGTCAATAAAAGCGGCATATCCGCCGGCTTTTTGTGCTTCCGCAATTACCTGAAGGGCGAGGGTGGTTTTACCACTCGCTTCCGGCCCGTAAATTTCAGTTACACGTCCACGTGGAATTCCCTGCACCCCAAGTGCATAATCAACCATGATGGAGCCGGTGGATATTACATCAATATCCTGAATAGCTTCAGAACCCAGCTTCATGATGGTTCCCTTGCCGTGTTGTTTTTCTATTTGCCCTACGGCAATATCGAGGGCTTTCATTCGATCGTCTTTAGACATAATTGTATCCTGTTTTATTAATAAAAATCCGTGGTGTTAATGGCTTGGGTGGTTCAAGTTTCAAATCCCAAGCTCCAAATTCCAAATCTCAAGTTCCAAGTTTTAAAATATACGTTTCGTTAAGATGATTTTGTTCTTCGGTTTTGAATGATTGTCGAGAATATTTTTACAAACTCTGAAGCCTCTACTGTAAGTTTCTTTCTTCTATGCTCAAGTTCTGCATCATTAAACAAATGTATTAATCTTAGCCAATAGGCTGACTCTTTTGCTTCTTTTCTGCAAATCTTAATTCTGTAAATAAAGTCTTTATCACTCAGAGATTCATTAGCTTCAATGTAATTAGCCCCAACTGAACCGGAACTTCTTACTAATTGCTTAAGATCTTCAATATTGCAGATATCTTTTGGAACATTACGAGCAAAATCTCTTATCGAATGAGCAAAGCTATATGTCCGTTGATGTAAATCATATGTCTTGGCTGTACCCATCAATTTTGTAATTTGAAATTTGGTGCTTGGAATTTTTCCCGGGAACAAACTTACAAAGCCTGAATGACAGAACATGTCACCCTCTGAACAAACAATTTGAATATATGTTCAATATATGTGATAGACAAATTTCAGATGTACTCATTTAAAATATTTCCCCCAAAAGTTGTTTATGTGTGATACATGTTAGAGCAACTAAAAAGGGATTCCTTACAAAAAAAATTTTCAGGGCAGATTTTTCACAACAGTTCTAAGCTCATTTATGGCTTCATTAATCTGAGAAGTGGATATATAGGGGGCAGGCCCAAACCGTAGAATTTCACCACGGGCATCGGTGAAGACACCTTTTTCAAGAAGAGCAGCTCTTATTTCCCGGGCGTGGGGAGAGGTGAGTGAAAGGAATCCGCCGTTCCGTTCCAGAGGCTCTTCGTGGGTGAGGCGAATCACGGATTTGTCAAACTGATGGGCAAGAAATCGTTCTCTTAACATTCCGACTTGCGCCAGGTATTGTTCGCGCAAAACAGTTGGAGATAATCCGTGTTCCCGGAAAAACTCAACCACCCGGGCAGCTCGAAATTGGGAGGAAGGGTCATAAGTTCCGCTGGCAAAACGTTGGTTGCCATTATCATATTCCACCGGGGCATCGGTTCGGGGTTTGTCGAGAGAGCTGAACGCTGCGAACCATCCTGTAATAGCAGGACGATAGTCACAATCTTTTGGAAAACGAAGAAAGCAATTTGCTTCTCCCCACTGCAAATATTTGTAGCCTCCAATCAGGATAAAACAGTCTTCCAGCCCGGCTTCCCGGATAGACAGAGGAACAACATTGGTTCCGTGATAATCATCAATTAAAACGGGGATGTCTTTTTCTCTGGCCGCTGCAGCAATTTCGGTGAGGTGTGTATTAATAAGACAAGTCTCAAAATACACGCGGGAAAGCATGATGGCCGATGTCCGGTCATCCATTTCATCAATAATACGTTCTGCAAAATTTTCATCGGGTTCAGTTGCTACGCGAATAAACTCCAGGCCTTCTTCTTCCAGCCGGTGCAGCTGACGAAACAACGAATGAAATTCACCATCGGTGGATATAATTTTGGGCTTATTTTTAAGATCCAGACTGCTCATCCAGCTTACGAATAGCACATGAGTGCTTTCTTCACGACAATAGAATCCTTCAGGGTCATCATAAAAATCACGCAGGTAATTTCTGAGGATTTCCGTCTTTTCAAAAGCGATGTCCCATTTGTTGTCTACATGTTTTGCGCACACATCGAAATATTCGGTTTGTCCTTCCCGCGCTACATCCGGCCAGGCCTGGTGGGAGTGACCGGTAAAAAGAAGTCGGTTTGCTACATCGAAGTGAGAATAATGAGGGGAGAGCTTATTGGCTAAAAAATCAATATCAGACATAAAAAATAAGGGATGTACGTGAAGATAAAGGTGCTAAGTTAACTGTTTTTAAATGCCAAATGTTCGCATAAATCAAAATTTTGAACGGATAGCCCAAAGGTCAGGAAAAATGGGGTTGTTCAATGTTTTATGCAGGTATTTGGCACCGTCCGATCCACCGGTTCCTTTTTTGGTGCCGATGGTTCGTTCCACCATTTTAACGTGCCGGTAGCGCCACTCCTGCAGCCCTTCATCATAATCCACAAACAGCTCTGCGATTACAGCCGCCTCGGGGTCGTTTTTCATGGCTTTAACCAACATATCCTGAATTTCTTCGGAAGGTTCATGAACCAATCCCTTTTCATTTTCCCGTTCGGGATGGATGTCATATCCCCGCGTTCTCAGGTAGGCACAAAAACTTTCCCACAGCGTAGATTCCTCCATCCGCTGCTCCAATACCTTTATATGTGTGGGCTGATCTTTATGGGCTTCTTTCATTAAGGGGAAGCGGAGTCCACAAACGATTTCCATTTCCCGGAACTGCAGGGATTGAAACCCGCTCGACTGGCCCAGGAATTTTCGAAAGCTATTGAACTCAAGAGGGGTCATGGTTTCCAGGATATCAATTTGGGAGACCATGGTTTTTAATATGGTAAGAACCCGCCGCATGGTTTTAAGAGAAGCCCAGGTGTTTCCGTCTTCCAGGTTATTGCGGAGCTTCCCAAATTCATGCAATATCTGTTTGAACCACAACTCATAGGTTTGATGGATAATGATGAACAGGGTTTCATCATGTTCAGGTGGGTCTGATTTAAGCTGCTGTAGTTCAAGCAGTTCGTCGATTTTCAGGTAGTTGGTATATGTAAGGCTCATAGCTCGAATTTGATTGAGCCGAATGATAGCCAGATCAGCGGATTGATGCTAAAACTCAATTTGCAAGATAGAATCAGGTGATCCATTTCGTCAAAAATAGCTGAGATTTCTTGAAATCCGGGATAGGTTTTAACCATGCACGCTCAAAATTTATGTGCGAAATATTTAAAAAATGTTACTTGGTATGGTTTTGAGAATTTTTTCTATGAAGAAAACCTTGGAACCACACGGAATTTAAGATATCGAACCGGCGCACAACGAATAGTATAAAGGGCTTAAATTTGGCTGTTCATTTAAACTTTTAGGGAAATGCTGAGTGTTTAATAAACGGTAATTGGTGAAAAAATTTTTCATGGCAAGTCAATTAAAATTCAGATGGTTAAAGCATAAGCAAGGATTGGAAGTTATATAGAAGAAAATTTTTTATAAGGGTGGTGGGGATATCAGGGATATAGGTAAGAGAGAGAAGTAACTAAATGAAGCAGCTTCGAGGCAAAGGAATTAACGAAATTCAGTGAGTTTCACTGTTTGCTAAAAAACCTTCAACAAAAGTTTATTTCTTAATTGGAATTTTATACTATGCGGTTTCAGTCAACACTGAAAAATCCTGTTTGGGATTTCTACTGTTAAAAATAATTTTTCAGTCTATGGATGTTAAAAAGCTACTATCATTCTTCTTCTTTTTGCTTATCTCTCAATCCCTTCTCGCGCAAACCGGTAAGATAACCGGATTTGTAACTGACATGGAAGGGGAACCGCTTCCGGGGGTGAACGTAATTATTGCAGGAACAACCCAGGGAACAGCTACTCAACCGGATGGATATTATCAAATATTAAACGTGAAGCCGGGCACTTACACCCTTAGAGCCTCATTTGTGGGGTTTACTCCGGTTGTTATTGAAGAGGTGGAAGTAAACATCAACCTGACTACTGAGGTTGATATCGAAATGTCGGAACAAACCTTTGAAGGGGAAGAAGTTGTGGTTGTGGCTGAACAACCTGTTGTGAAGAAAGATGTTTCTTCCAGTCAGGCTAATATTAGTAAAGAAAATATTGATGCGCTTCCGGTAGCCAGTGTTTCTGATGTGGTTGGTCTGCAAGCCGGTGTTGAAGGTTTAAGCGTTCGGGGTAGTGGCTCTGATGAGATTTCGTTCAACCTGAATGGATTTACTCTTCGTTCCGGGCGAGATAACAGCCCGTTTACCGGAGTAAGTGTTACTTCAGTTGAAAATGTACAGCTGCAAACCGGTGGTTTTAATGCTGAGTACGGTAACCTCAGGTCCGGTTTGATTAATGTTACCAGTAAAGAAGGTAATCCTGATCGTTATACGGTAGATGGGCTGATTCGTATTACCCCTCCACAAAAGAAAAATGTAGGGCAGGATATAAACAGTCCTAATTCATACTGGCTTCGTCCTTATATGGATGATGAAGTGGCCTGGACCGGTACAGACAACGGAACCTGGGACCGATACACCCAGCAGAATTATCCATCATTTATTGGGTGGAATGCTTTTTCACAGAACCTTCTCGCTGACGACGATCCAACAAATGATTTGACACCTGAGGCAGCTCAGCAGGCTTTTCTATGGCAGCACAGAAAAGATTTTGCCATCACCGAGCCTGATTATGAAATTGATTTGACGGTAGGTGGCCCGGTTCCGTTTGTAAGTGAAAAGTTAGGAGACTTGCGGTTTTCATCATCTCTTCGCCAAACCCAGACCATGTACATGGTACCGCTTTCAAGAGACCGGTATCAGCAAACTACTTTCCAGACCAAAGTAACGAGTAATGTGGGAACGGGTATGAAATTGTCGATTGACGGACTGTACAGTAAGGAAACAGGTACAGGTGCCAGTCAGTCAGGTAATCCGGGCTTCTTTGTATCCCCGTCCGGTATTGCAGGTAGTATTGAACGGGTAAGTTTCATTGAGTCCAGATTATATGCTACCGATTACTGGGCGCCATCTGAAAGAGTAAGTGCAAATCTCGGGGCACAGTTTACTCACTCCATCAACAACAATACATTTTACGAAGTAAAGGTTAGCAACTATTATTCAAGTAACAGCACGAATCCCGGTGGATTTCGCGATACTTCCGATGTTGTTAGTTTTGGAGGAGTTGGTTTTTCTGCAGCTCCATTTGGATTCTTTGATGAGACCTCATTTGGCTTAGCGTCCGGTATGCGAATGGGAGTTGGAATGAGTACCTCCCGGGATAGTAGTGAGGTTTCTGACCTGAATGTGAATTTCGCCATCACCAGCCAGGTCGATCGCTTTAACTTGATCAAGGCGGGAATTGATTTTAACAGGACCAACAGCCGGGTAAACTACGGTTCTTTTGATAAGGTGCTACCTTCAGGCCGTACCCGCTCCGTTTGGAATACAACTCCGTACCGAATAGGAGCATATGTTCAGGATAAGTTAGAGTTCCGTGGTATGATAGCTAACCTGGGGCTTCGCCTGACCTACAATGACCCGAATGTTGAGTGGTATGATTATGAGCCTTTTACTGATTTATTTTCGAGTGGAAACGCTTCCGCGCTGGACACGGCAGCTACTTCAGATGTTGATCCTCAGGTTGTACTGCAGCCACGCTTAGGGGTTTCTTTCCCAATCACCGAAAGCAGTAAGCTGTTCTTTAATTACGGACATTTCGTTCAGCTACCGGATCCAGAAAACCTGTATCTGGTCCGAGTTGAGCCTTTTACGAATACCGTAACACGTATTGCTGCTCCGGGTAATAGTTTACCTAAAACCGTTGCTTATGAACTCGGATATGAGCAAAACTTATTCGATAATTATTTGATACGAATAAGCGGTTACTATAAAGATTTGACCAACCAGCCTATTCAGGTTTCATTTACAGGACGTGATAACAGCAACTACACGGTTAGCCGGCCATTTTCATATGAAGATATCCGCGGTATAGAATTTACTCTCAGAAAACAAAGAGGAAGATTTTTCTGGGGTGAAATTAATTACACCTATGATGTGCAAACGACTGGGTTTTTTGGAACGCTTGAAAACTATGAAAACCCATTTGAGCAACGTCAATACGAGCGCTTAACAGCTGATAATGACATAAACAGATCAACACCACGTCCTTATGCCCGCTTGCAATTGTATTTCCAGACACCATCTGATGTTGGACCTGAATTTCTTGGTGGCCACCCCTTAGGTAGCTGGCAGGTTGTGCCATTAGTTACCTGGAGGGCAGGGGATAAGTTTACTTATACAGGAGGAGGTTCAATTCCCGGTATAGTGGATAACCTGCAATACAGAGATTTCTGGGGAACCAGCCTGCGATTGACAAAACGCGTGGACCTCGGGGACGGATCTAACCTTCGATTCTTTGCTGATGTGAGTAATGTGATCAACCGAAGAAACTTCAGCATTTTCAATTCCGGCCTGATTGACGGTAACGATTACCTGGATTATATGGCTTCACTTCACCTGCCAAAAGGAAAGCTTGAAGAGATAAATTTATTGAGCTCGCGTGTTCCCGGTAACGATCAACCAGGCGACTACCGTCCTGCAAGTGTTGAGTATGTACCGATTGAAGCTACTACTGATTTGGGAACCATAAGTAACCCGAACGGGCGGGCCTTGTACTACAATACCCAGGAAGGAAAGTATTACCAGTTTGAAAACGGATCTTTTGTTGAAGCAGATAAGGGCTTTGTCAATAAAGTGTTAGACGACAAAGCATATATCAATATGCCTAATCAACGGTTTTTCAATTTCCTTGATCCAAGGACGATCCGTTTTGGTGTAAGATTTTCGTTTTAAATAACAGAGCAGTAATAATTAAACAAGCGTAATGAGTAGAAAGAATTTGTATAAGAGTATCTGTGCTTCGCTACTAATAGCCTTTGGGTTGTCTGCTAATGCCTATTCGCAAGTAGAAAACAGATGGTTATCGGCGGGGTCTTTTCACAATTTTTATTCCAGTATTGGCTCTGAAATTGAAGAAGGCTTTATCAAGGAACAGCAGGGCGGATGGCAATGGCCTGCTATTTACAGAGGTCAGGATGCCCAGGCCATGAAAGCACTTTGGCTTGGAGTAACAGACTATACGGACGAAAACGGAACTACCTTCAGCAGCCGGGTAGTCCATGTGGGCCCTCGTGTAACCGGGCTTGGAGAATTTTACCCTGTGAGCATGGAAACGGTAAGTAAGTTTCAGCCACCATCAGTTACTGTAGATGGTTTGGATTCATTTTCAAAAAGTGTACAAAACGATCGTATAGATCCAAACCTGGAAGCTGACCGTGAAATACGCGTGGTTACAAACACCCTGATTGGTGTTACGGTAAAAAGAACCATCAAGCAGTTTAGCCAGCAGTACCACGATAACTATCACATTATTGAATATACCTTTGTAAACACAGGCAACACTGATGATGACCCTGAGATTGAAATGCAGGGGCAGGATATCACAGGTTTTGTACCCTACTTTCTGAACCGAATGGCACCGGTTAAAGCTTCCCGATATACCATCGGTAACGCAACAGGCTGGGGTATTAATACCATGAATGATCAGCGAGGGGACGGTGCCCGACCCGGTGAACCGGAAGACTTCAGGGCTTCTTTTGCATGGCATGGCTATTTCCCAAGTTTTGCCAATCCAAATTATGACAATATCGGAGCCCCGATTTTTGTACCAAATACCACCGGTGGTTATTTATCAGCCGATGATACCACAGGAAGGCTGGCAGCCTATCACTTTGTAGGAACCGTAACGCTGCATGCGGATGCCTCCTCAACGGATCCTACCGATGATCCAGGTCAGCCTTTTACCATGTCGTATGAGCATAATGATGATCCATTATACAGTAACAACGATGCTTTTAACGTTACTAAAATGGAAGATGAGTACGAGATGATGAATCGTGGCAGGGTTTCACCCCGACATGCCTACGTGGTAGAGCCAAGTGGTTTTGATGGTTTTGTGAACCCTTCAAACGATCCTTCTTTGGGTGAAGGTGGAGGGCAGGCTTATACCTATGGATATGGACCTTATGACATTGCATTCGGAGACAGTGTGACTATCGTCATAGCTGAAGCCTCATCAGGTATTTCACGGGAGGTAGCCAATGAAACAGGTGCCGCTTTTAAGAGAGGCGATATCACAGCTGAAGAAAAGAACAGGGTGGTTTTCCAGGGAAGAGACTCTTTGTTTCAAACATTTGAACGGGCCATTGCGAATTACGAATCCGGATATGCCATCCCCGAAGCGCCTGAGCCTCCAAGTATATTTACGGTAACCTCTGCAGGTAACGGAATTGACCTGGAATGGGAATACACCGGAAATACATCGAACCTATCAGGATTTAGAATTTACCGTGCTTCCGGCCGGTTAGACAGTACATACCGGCTGTTGTATGAAGCTGATCCGAGTGAGAATTTTATTAAAGACGGGGATGTGGATCGCGGACCTGAATATTTATTGGATCCCCCTATTCGCGGGCTCGACTACTACTACTATATAGTAAGTGTCGGCAACGTGAACAACGATGGAACCGGGCAAACGCCAACGAATACAGAGTTGGTCAGTAACCGATACTACATGCAAAGCTACGACCCTGCGCGCTTGCTGCGACCTGCCGGTGAAGCGATGGCAGATATACGAGTAGTTCCGAACCCGTATCGGGCCAATTCCCCCGTTGAATTGAAATTTGGAAGTGTAGCCAGTGAAGACCGGGTTGCCTTTTTTGAGGTACCGAGTGTCTGTACTATTGAAATCTACACCGAGCTGGGAGAAAAAATAAGGACTTTGACTAACACAAATGGCAGCGGTGACATTTACTGGGATGTAAAGACCGACTACCGTCAAAGAGTAGCCAGTGGCATTTACATTGCCCGAATTATCAACGAAGATCCCAACAGTGATGAATTCGGCAGAGTAGCTACAAGAAAAATTGTAATCATACTATAGGTGTAAAAGTGAGATTAACCAAAGCAATATTCCTCTGTATTTTAGCGCTTCTTTGTACCTCAGATATATACGGGCAAAAGAAAAGAGCGCAAACAAGTATGAAATTCTTAAGTGTATCGCCCTCTGCCAGAGCTTCTGCCCTATCCGGAGCCGTTACTTCGGTTGAAATGGGAGCCTACTCTGCCTTATACAACCCGGCAACCATGGCCTATATAAACGGTACGTACACCGCAAGCGTAGGGGCTGTGCAATGGATAGCGGACATCAACCACAATTCAGCCACGCTGGTTTATCAGCCGGCCGATGGTAAATTCGGGGTTATAGGGTTAAACGCTATTTCGGTGGATTACGGAGACATCCTATCCACGGCAAGAGCCGACAACGAGCAGGGCTATATTGACCTTGGAACCATCAATCCAACAGCCTTTGCGGTAGGCCTTTCTTATGCAAATGCGGTGACCGACCAGTTTTCAGTTGGTGCAAACTTCAGATACAGTAATCAAAACTTAGGAAGTGCTGCAATTAGCACGGATGGGGCAGGGAACTACGAGACCCAATCATTTTCGGCGGGAACCGGGGTGCTGGATTTCGGAGTGCTCTATAAAACAGGGTTCAGAAGTTTGAATTTTGGAATGGCGCTTAGGAATTTCTCTCCGGAAGTAAGTTATGATGATGAAGGAGCTGAGCTTCCGCTTACGTTTAAGATTGGGGTTTCCATGGATGTGCTGGACTTGACGAATCTTGACCCGGATGTTCATTCATTATTGGTAAGTATAGATGCGAATCGCCCCAGAGACTATGATGAACAACTTCTGTTCGGTCTGGAATACACGTTTATTGATCGGTTCGTACTTCGCGGAGGATATGGTTTCCCGAAAGATGAAGAGCAGCTTACTTTCGGTGCCGGTATCAAACAGCCTATCGGTCCATTAGTGCTGAGTGTTGATTACTCATATACTCAGTTCGGTGTTTTTGGAGAGGTAAACAGGTTTAGTGCTCAAATAGGATTTTAAATGACATTAGTAAGCATGAAGTTCAGAAAAATAAATCATCTCGTATTATTAGCAGTTTTAGCTACCGGATTGATCTCCTGTAAAGAAGGCAATAGTGTGTACGATCCGGGCTATGAGCCTTCCCGACCCAATCCCGTTGTAACCAATATTACCCCAGAGGACGGATATCTGGCCGGGGTAGATTCGGTAATAGTGACAGGCGAAAATTTTGCAACCGATGTTGATAGTGTAGTAATCAACTTTGGCGGTTCTGCAGGAGTGGTTAAAAGCGCGACTAAAACACGATTGGTGGTTCGCCCGGGCACTATTTGGGGTGATGATTTGGATGTTCGAGTAGGTGTGCGTGGAGCAGAATTTTTTAGCGAAGCGTATCAATATGATCTGTTCCAGCCCTTTGGTTTATATCCGGGGGTTGATGACAGCAACACGCCAACATCTCCCGTAGCAGTTGACGCTCAGAACAATATATATACCATTATTAACACGAATGGGATTATCAGGTACACGAGAATTTCTCCCGATGGAACTGTTACTACTGATATGACCAGGTATCCAACAGAGTTAGATGACAATGATAACCCCTATCCGGCTGACAGTAGTATGCGCTTTACTGCTTACAGCACGATGGAAGTGGGGCCGAATGGTGATTTATTTATGGCTCAGCAGAACCTGAGAGCTATTTTCAGTAAAACATTCGGTGATGACCTGCAGGAAGGTGTTTGGGCGGCTTCTTCGTCCGGTAACCTAAAGATTCGTGATATTGTATTTGATAACAACGGGTACCTGTGGGTTGTAGGAGCAGACAGTGATCAAATTCACAGATTCAACACGGCTAATAAAAATGAGTCCAAGACTCCCTTTGCAGGAGCGCTGTCTTCGGTTGCATTTTATAGCAATAACAACGAGCTATTTGTAGGTGGAGAAATTGATGGCGGACAAAAAGTTTGGAAATTTACCATTGATGGAGGAGGAAACCTGACACAGGGAGGTCTCTATTTTGACTACGGACAGCATTACGGAGGTTCTGTTTCAGATATGATATTTGCTTCGAATGGTGAATTAATTATAACAACGGGTAGAGAAATAAATGATGTATCGAAGCCAAGTATGGTAAGGGTATTCCCTGATGGGCGACATGAAGCTTTCTACGAAGGAATGCTAAAGCCCGGTGCCACAAGCATAACCTGGAGGGATGATGAATTTGCTGTAGTAACGGTTCGTGGAGATGAAAACAGCATTAACTTCCTGGATATGAATGACCGAAGAAGAGCCGGGATTTTCGGATTTTAACTAAAACGATAACCAAAACAATAACCTAATAAGACCTATCGATAAAAAGATACAAAGGAGATATATGATGAAAACGAATAAACTATTAATGGTGCTAAGTTTTATGCTGTTACCGGCATTGGCTTTTGCACAGTGGACGCAGGACACAACATTTGTCCCTGATGGAGATGATCTCTTCTTCGAGGTACATGGTGTAGCCGTAGATAATGAAGGCAAAGTTTGGGTTCAGTCATTTTATTCGACTGAAACTATAGTTGTTAACAGAGATCTCGGGGATGACGGGGTGCCAGATACATTAAGTACCCGTGCCATTTACGTTTACAATGCGGATGGTACACCTGCTGATTTCTCGCCACTTACCGTATTAGAATGGGAAGATGGAGAAACACCTAACGATACCCTGGGTAGATACTGGGATCCTTCATTAAACGATGGAGCGGGAGGATATGATACCCGATCCGGTCGAGGTATTGAAGCTGATTATGATGGTAATATCATTATTTCTCAGTGGAACGTATTATTCAAACTGAACTCAGATGGTAAAGTATTAGCTAAAGTTGCTCCAGAAATTGGTTCACTTACAGAAGCTTCTACTGACCGTGATGGTAATGTTTACGTTTCTGCTGTAGTAGCAACAGATGCTCCTATCGTTAAGTACGATCCTAATCTCGAGAATCCTGAAGAGATCATAACTCTTACTTCAAGCTTTTCACGTGACTTCCAGGTTTCCCCTGATGGAAACAAAGTCTGGTGGGCTGGATATACCTTAGGTGCTGTGCTGGAATACTCACGTCCCGACGAATTCAGTAGCTTTGGTGCTGTACCAGATACTGTTTTAAGAGGTTATAAAGCGGAAAGCTTCGATCTACATCCACAAACCTATAACCTGTGGATTGGTTCAGGTTCATTGAATGATGTACCAGCTGAAGGTATTCAACCACAAACCTGGTATGCCTTTGACTATTCTACATTGGGTTCTGACGAAACAAGATTGGACAGTATCCAATGGGCAGCTGGTGCTGATGTAACATCCGGTTATGACAACGCACGTCCTCGTGCTCTTGACTTCTCGCCTGATGGTACCATTGCATACATTGGTTCATTCAGTGCTGGTGAAACAGATGTGGATCTTCAGAAGTTTACCACCGATCAGGTTTATACTTCTAACGAAGATGAGAACAAGAATGAGATTCCGGAAGGCTATAGCTTAAGCCAGAACTATCCGAATCCATTTAACCCAACGACTAACATTGAATATACGATCAACCAGGCAGGTCCTGTAACTCTGAAAGTATATGACATGACAGGTCGTGAAGTGGCAACTCTTGTAAATACCCGAATGAATGCAGGAGAGCACGTAGTTTCTTTCGATGCTTCTAACCTGTCTTCCGGCGTTTACATTTATTCGCTGCAGGCTAATGGCGTTCGACTAACGAACAAAATGACTCTGATTAAGTAACAGGCAATAAGCCGATAAAAGGCAGCCTTGTGCTGCCTTTTTTTTTACACCTATGAAAAATGAATATCATGTCGTTTAAAAAATCAATACTACTGCTAATTGTAAGTTTACTTGCCGGCAGTACGCTTGCTCAACAAAATGAGCCCCCTAAAAAAGAATTCAGAGCCACATGGATGGCAACGGTAATAAACCTGGATTGGCCCGCCTCAGGAAATCTACCCGTACGTTTTCAAAAAGAAAGTTTGACTGACCGCCTGGATGACCTTAAAGCAGCGGGAATAAACACCTTGTATTTTCAGATAAGAACTGAAGGAGACGCTCTGTATGATTCAGATACTGAACCATGGTCGAAGTATTTGACAGGAGAAGAAGGCGTTGCTCCGGATCCATATTGGGATCCTTTAGAATTTGTAATTGAAGAAGCTCATAAAAGAGGAATGGAGCTTCATGCATGGCTGAACCCTTACCGCGCGATGCGTACAATTCCTGATGATTTCTCACAAAAGATTTTCAACAATGAAAACATCGACGAAAGCCTGAAACCTATTCTCGGCAGATACTACGATGCGAACTCAAAAAATAAGCTTCCCGGAACTACCGCACGCGATTCTCTGCATGTAGCAAATAAGCATCCGGAGTGGCTGTTTGTAATGAATGACAAAATTGCCATTATGAATCCCGGCCTGCCGGAGGTAATGGAATACAATGTAAAAGTGGTGATGGATGTAGTAAACCGCTACGATGTGGATGGAATCCACTTTGACGATTATTTCTATCCATATCCTCCCAATCACATGGGCAGTTCAAATAAAAATGAAGCTCTTGATGATAGTACATTCGCCCAATACCCGCGGGGCTTTGATGACAAAGACGACTGGAGAAGGAATAACATCGATCTCTTTGTGGAAATGCTCCATGACAGCATCCAGGTGGTAAAACCCTGGGTTAAATTCGGTATCAGTCCCTTTGGAATTTGGAAAAGCGGAATACCTCAGGGCACGAGTGGTATGGATGCCTACAGCGTAATCTACGGTGATGGTATCGCATGGCTGGAACAACGAACAATTGATTATATAACCCCTCAGTTGTACTGGGCATTTACCCGATTCGGGACGGCCCAGGATTATGGCAAGCTTGCAGACTGGTGGGCGGAACAGGCCGTGGCTAATGATCGCCATATCTATCCGGGGCATGGACTTTATCGTTCCAGCAGCAGTACCTTTTCCAATACCTTGTTTGATGCCGATGAAATACCCCGTCAAATTCGCCATAACAGGAATAATGAAAACATAAGCGGAAGTGTGTTTTTCAGATCCAGCAACATTACCACCTATTCTTCCAAAGGATTTGCGGATTCCCTGAAAACGAACTTCTACAAGTATGCAGCCCTGCAGCCCACCATGGCCTGGAAAGATACAACGGCCCCGAACAGCCCTCAAAACTTGGTGGTAAACCGGGATTCCGAAAAGGAATATGTATTTGAGCTGAGCTGGGATAAGCCGGAAGTTGACATGCAGACTAAAGCATCTGCTACCGGTCATGTTGACACGCTGATTAAATATGCGGTTTACCGGGTAGATGCCGGTTCGTCTCCAAATACTGTTGAAGAGATGGAAAGCCCTTATAACCTGGTTGCCGTAACCGGGGAGACGTCATATACCGATATCGCTCCTCCATCCGAAGAAAGTCACTGGTACTTTGTTACAGCTGTGAGCCGAAACAATGTAGAAAGTGAACCTACAGCCGCTGCCGAAGGTGGAATCGTGGTTTCAAACGAGGAGGTTGAGGAGACACCGGAGCAAATTTCCCTGTCTCAAAACTATCCGAATCCTTTTAACCCGGTAACGCGAATTACCTTCGATTTGCCCAATAGTGGCTTCACCACGTTGAAAGTTTTTGACATGCTTGGCAGGCAGGTTACCGAGCTGGTCAGCCGAAATATGACGGCCGGAGAACATACCGTTAATTTTGATGCCTCCGAATTGTCGTCAGGCATTTATATCTATCAGCTTAACATGGGTGATGTTTCCCTGACCCGAAAAATGACGCTGATTAAATAATGACCACCCGCAGATCTTTCTTAAAAAACGTAGGACTGAGTGCCCTGGGAATGGGCACTTTGTTCAACGGTAAACATTCCGATGAAGAAAGCTTTCGAATTGTCCACCTGACCGACCAGCACGTCACCTCTCGCAGGCAAGGACATGAGGGATATAAAAAGTGTATCCAATCCATTAATGCGCTTGATCCTGCCCCTGATTTAGTGTTGATGGGCGGAGATATGGTGTTTGACGGTTTGTACACCGAACTTGAGACTTATCAGGAATCTATACGACTTTATCGAAGTATCACGGAAGAGCTTAATGTACCTTATTATCATTGCCTTGGAAACCATGATGTGCTCGGGCTTTCTTCCCGACGAAAAGTTCCGAAAGATCATCCAGGCATAGGCCGGAAAATGATTATGGAGGAGCTGGGGATGGAGAAAGATTACTACAGCTTTAATCATAAAGGTTGGCACTTTGTAGTGTTGAATTCCATTTTTGAGTTTGAAGGGGAGAACGGCCCGGCCTATAAACCCATGATCGGGGAAGAACAAATGGACTGGCTCCGCCACGACCTTGGCGATCATAAAGACATGCCGGCTATTCTTGTTTCGCATATGCCTGCTTTTTCTCATAAAGGGCAAATCAACAGCGATTTTGAGATGATGGCCATGAGTCCTTTCATCTTGCAGGATAATATTGATCTGCGGTATGTTTTAGAGAGGCATAATGTAAAAATGTTGCTTCAGGGACATACTCATATCAACGAGGATTTTAGATTTAATGATGTGTGGTACACAACGTCTCAGTCTGCTTCTGCCGCATGGTGGGGTGGAAACTGGTTAGGATTTAAACCCGGATATACGGTGTTTGAACTTGGTAATAAAGACATTTTGAAGTGGTATCCCGTGGAGTACGAATGGGAGCATCAGCTTGAGCCTGAGGATACCGTGGAAAGAGAAAGAATACAGACCAGACAACAACTGGAGCAAAGGCAGGATAGCCTTTACCGCGCCGAAATTGAGAACTAAGGTGAGTTTTAATTATTGGAAAAGAAGAATGACTGTCATCGCGAGGAGAAGCATATGATGAAGCAGGACTCTATTGTTTGACGACGAAGCGATCTCCTTGATTTATTTGGGATATCGGTTAAGGGAGATTGCCGCGTCGTTATGCATCACGGCTTTACATTCTTATTGACGAGCTCCTCGCAATGACGGTTTTTTATGGGGAACCCGATTCGCTTTAAATTTCGGAATTCCTGAAAGTTTATTTCCTGCTTTATTATTCAATTTAACATCTATCAGCTATGAAGAAAACGATACTATCTCTGACCTTCCTCCTTTGTTCCTTCACCGGATTTGCCCAGATCAAGTATGACACCCTGAGTGTTCAGCAAATCGGGGATGGCATGTATCATTATACCATTGAAGCTCCTTCCGTTCCTTGGACTTTTGATGTGGTTGAAGTGGATTTGACCCGGCCGGATACCAAACTGGAGACCGTTAAAGCTCAGGATACCTTCGGAGGTTATGAACGAACCAGCTCCATGGCACAGCGAAAATCCTATGAAGGCCATCAGGTTATTGCTGCGGTGAATGGTGACTTTTATGGCGGAGGGAATCCGACCAATGCACAGGTTATAAAAGGCGAGATCATAAAAAAGCCCATTAGCAGAGATGTATTTGGATATACTAAAGGAAAAAAGGTGTTCATAAATCCTACCACTTACACCGGAAAGCTTTCTCAGGATGGAAATGAATATGATATCACGGGTGTAAATCAGAGCAGAACAGCGGACGCTTTAGTCTATTACAATCACTATTACGGAGCTTCGACTGGAACCAATGAGTTTGGAACAGAGCTTATTCTAACCGCTCTGGATGAATGGGTAGTTAATGGGGTAGTAAAAGCGGTGGTGAAAGAGAAAACAACCTCGGGAGATGCTGCACTTTCAGATTCAACCTTTGTTTTATCCGGTCACGGAACTTCTAAAACTATACTGGACGGCTTTGAAGCGGGAGATACCGTAGTTGTGCATCACCAACTGATGCCCGGTTTCGATGATATCAAAGAAGTTGTAGGCGGACGCGGGAAATTTCTGAATGATGGAAATAATGAGGGCGACTGGCCGGAACGACATCCCCGTACGGCAGTAGGTTTTAATGCTGATTCAACAAAACTGTATTTACTAACGGTTGATGGCCGGCAAAGTACCAGTGCCGGTATGACGCTGACCGAAATGGGTGAGTTCATGAAAAGATTCGGAGTGCAAAATGCTTTGAATCTTGATGGCGGCGGTTCTACAACTATGGTTGTTCATAATCAGGTAGTCAATGATCCCTCTGACGGAAGCGGAGAACGCGCGGTGGCGAATGCACTGATGGTGGTTTCATTAAAGCAGAAAACGGGAGTACTGGAGCATTTAAAGCTTGATCCCACATTCAAAAAATTATACAGGGGCAATACGTTTACGTTTACAGCCCGGGGAAGCGATGAGAACTACTATCCGGTTGAGCTCGACCCTCAAAAACTGAGCTTTAGCCTGAGCGAGAACTTTACTGCGACCATTGATAGTGAAGGCAATTTTACAGCCGGCGATGCTCCGGATACCGGTTATGTTTATGTCGATTATGAGGGAATGAAAGACACAGCGATGGTTATTGTGAAAGGAATTACCGAGTTCTCTCTTTTCCCCAAATATGCGGCTACTGACAGTTCCTATGAGTTCAGCTTTTTTAATGAGTCCTTTGATTTTGACGGACAAAAACGTGGGGTAAGTAATACAGACATCAGCTGGCAAGTGGGTAGCGAGGAAGTAGGGGAGGTGATTGATGGAACGTTTATTGGTAAAACAGAAGGTACCACGCCCGTAATCGGAACCTATGATGGTATTTCTGATACGGTTGAAGTTGAGGTGCAGATCGGGGGAGGAATTGAAACCGTCAGCGGGTTTGAGGATCTTGAAGGCTGGTCGCTGAGCGGAGAAAATTTAGATCTTCAAAACTCTGAACTCACCGTGGTTGACAGCACGTTTACCGAAGGATCCCACTCCGTTCGTCTGGATTATGAATTTGTATATGACAACGATCCAAATATATGGGCATACCTTGAAACGGATATTCCGGTATTTGGGGTGCCAGATTCCATCAACCTTGATGCAAGATCCGATGGTAAAAGGCATTTAATTGAACTGGAACTGGCAGATAACAACGATGAATTATATACCGTCCGGGTTAAAAAATGGGCCGAAAACACCCAGTTTGACATCTATCCGGCACTAACAAGTGATATTACCCCGGTTGATCCATTCAGCAGTTTCTACTATCCGATCACCATTAAAAAGATTGGCATCAAACTGGCCTCCGATCAGCAAAGCGGTGAAAGATATTCCGGAGCCATTTTCCTGGATAATCTTGAAGTAGTATATCCCAACCGAACGGTAGTTTCTAATGAAAAAACCGGAGATTCTGAGGTTCCGAATGATGTTTCTTTGAACCAGAATTATCCAAATCCTTTTAATCCTACCACCAATATTTCCTTCCGCATTCCGAATGCAAGCCAGGTAGATCTTGATGTGTATGATGTACTTGGCAGAAAGGTAGCTTCTTTAGTGGATCGAAGGCTTAGCGCAGGGAATCACACCGTTAGTTTTGACGCCGGAACACTATCCTCCGGATTATATCTCTACCGGCTTTCAACCAGCGAGGTAAGCATTTCCCGGAAAATGATGCTCATTAAGTAAAGCGAATTCGGGATAAGAAGAAGTAAAAACTCTGACGTCATTGCGAGGAGCCCATAAATCCGAATGTCGGGCTGGATGCATAACGACGCGGCAATCTCCCTGTACCTACATTCCAAGTGGCTTATGGAGATCGCGTCGTCGCCAGGCAAGGGAGTCCTGTTTCACCGTACAACTCCTCGCGATGACCGGGTTTTACAACCAACCACATCCACAGCAGTGCGAGATTCAAATTGGCTCAAAAAGAATCTTAAGCTACACCTTGATGATGATATTCTTCTTTTTCATCCAGGCGGCGAGCAGGTAAAAGAGCACGATCCACATGATTGCATAAAGCAGGGAAGCGTTAATAGGCGAAGCTATAGAGCTGAGAACCACTTCGTAAATCCAGCCTTTGAGGGTATAAGATTCACCGCCATATGAAAACCGGATCATGTTAAATACTCGGGCAATAACTCCACTCAGGAAAAAGACGGTGATGGCATTAATTCCATAAGCCACGCCCCAGTCAGTAAATCGCTGCTTACTTTTTACATCAATAAACCAGTAGCATAATCCGAAAATACACATGGCCTGTCCGCCGGTAAATAAGGTGTAAGAGCTGGTCCATATATTCTTGTTGACAGGGAAAATCCAGCTCCAGGCATATCCAAGAATGATGAGTATGAAGCCCCAAATGAAAAACTGTATGGTTCGCGAAGATTCGGATTCTTTATCACTCATCAACATTCGTCCCGTCCAGATTCCAATCAGGGTTGTTCCAATAGCCGGAAGCGTACTAAGCAAGCCTTCGGGATCCCAGTTTTCCTTCCACATATGGCCGGAGAGTAGCAACTGATCGATATAGGCTGCAAGATTTCCTTCTGCGGTATCAATGGCTCCGGCTCCATAACCGGGAACAGGAATGGCCATCATCAAAATCCAGTAACCGATAAGGAGTCCGCCCAGCGTAAGCATTTGGGTTCTGGGTTTGGTGTAAAGGAACAGGAAAGCTCCCACGGCATAGCAGATAGCAATTCGTTGCAGAACTCCGGGGATGCGAATATCAATCAGGTTCTGGTGGAGTCCGAAATCCGGGATAAATGTAAGATAGGGAAAAGCGGAAAGGGCCAGTCCGAGGACGAATATTTTTGCGGCCCGGATGAGCGTCTTCTTCAACAAATCAGAATCATCGGCACCTTTTGCCTTTGCTTTGGTAAAAGCCAGCACAATGGAAACGCCAACAATGAATAAGAAAAACGGGAATATGAGATCGGTTGGCGTCCATCCATGCCAGGCCGCATGTTTTAAAGGTCCGTATATGTGTGACCATGATCCGGGATTGTTGACCAAAATCATGGCGGCAACGGTAGCACCTCTGAAGAAATCGAGTGAAACGAGCCGTTTGCCTGATGAAATTCCGCTGAGAGTAGTCATAAAGAATATTTAGTGAACGCCAATAGTATAAAAAAAGAAACCAAAGTGGTAATGGAATAATGTGTTAAGTATCTTCGCTCCAATCAATTAAAATAGATGCATGAACATACTGATAGCAGATAGTGGCTCCACCAAAACGGAATGGATTTTAATAGATGATGAAGGGCATAAGGAGTATTTCCATACGGACGGACTGAACCCGTATTTCATGTCGCTTGAGCAACTCATCCATGCCATTGACGAGGGACTGGCACAGGTTTTGGAGAGTAAGCCTGTTGATAAAATCTTTTTTTACGGAGCCGGCTGTGGGACAGAGAAGAGCAAGGAAGTCGTCAGAAAAGGAATCGCTGCCTGTTTCAGTAATGCCGAGATTCAGGTAGATACCGATCTGTTGGCAGCTGCAAAAGCCTGTTTCTGGGATAAGCCGGGAGTGGCTTGTATCTTGGGAACCGGGTCCAACTCGTGCATCTATGACGGGGAAAAGATAGTAAACAAGATACCTTCGCTGGGTTTTACGCTGGGTGATGAAGGCTCGGGCGGATATTTTGGGAAACGCATTTTGAGAAGTTACTACTATAACATTATGCCGGAAGATTTGAGGAATGAACTGGAGCAACGGCACGACATGAGGCTGGATAACATCCTGGAAATGGTGTATAAAAAGCCGAAAGGAAATCGGTTTGTGGCGTCCTTTTCTCATCTGCTGGGTAATTTTGCTGATCATGATTTCATCAAGAATATTGTGCGGAGCGGTTTCGAAGATTTTGCCGATAAGCAGCTGGCCTACTTCGGGGACCTGTCCGGAAAAGAAATCGGCTTTGTAGGATCTATTGCCGCCATTCACCGTGAAACCCTTGAAAGCGTTTTATCAGAAAGAGGGCTGAATTTAAGCGTCATTGTCCGAAAACCAATTGAACGTTTGGTGGAGAACCATCTGAAAGAATCCAAGGCTTAAAGGAAAGAAGAACCTCCAAGCGTCCGCAGGACCTTGGAGCGTTCGGCGGTAAATTAAGCAATCCGATATCTACACGGTCGTATCCCCGCAACGCTTTCAGGACCTGCGGACGCTGAAAGGTTGCTCCGACTGTGATGGCTTTGCCTTTCTAAATTTGGTTTTTTGAGTGGCATAAGACAGATGATCAAGGAGAAGTAATCGGCAATAGCTCCGCCCTTCAGGGCGGGGTAGAAAAAGTAAAATGAAAAGCTTCGCCCTGATGTAGATTAAGTAAAATAGGTGTTCGAAGCTTTGGCTATATGCCTTTAAAGTGGAAAGCCCAACCCTGCGATAAGCATCTAAACTTAATACCTATAGATGCTTGGGTTATCTTCAAATTTCATAATCCCCGTCCTGAAGGACGAAGCTATTTTTATCATGAAACATACTTTTGGGCTTGTTCTTAGAGGCTTTCCTTCAGCTTCAAAATCCGGGACACAGATTCATCAATTCTTTCCTCCGAAATTTCTCCTTCCTCAACAAGTTGCTCCACGGCAGAAATGCAATCCTTGAGTTCCACCTGTTCTTTAAGCAGGTTGTTGCCAAAGCAGAAGATATCGAGGCCTGCTTTTAATCCTTCTAACAGTGATTCTTTGAGGGAATAATGATCGGAAATGGCCCTCATCTGCATATCGTCAGAGATGATCACTCCGCTGAAACCCAGGTTTTTTCTTAACAGATTCTTTAACACATTTCTCGAAAGGGTGGCGGGCACAACTTCATCCATATCATTATGGAAGATGTGTGCGGTCATAATCATAGTGCAAAGCCCTTCATTGATCAGGGTCTCATATGGGTCCAGTTCATTTTCCTCCCATGTGTCTGTGATGTCAACGAAACCGGCGTGCGTATCACCTTCTGCGCTGCCATGTCCGGGGAAATGTTTGCAACAGGTTTGTATGTTTTCCTGCCGATGTCCTTTGATGTAAGCTTGTGCATGCCGTGTTACTTTTTCCGGCGAAGTTCCAAACGATCGTTCTCTCTTTGCAATGATGGAGCTGTCGGGGTTGGAGCTTAAATCAAGCACCGGGGCAAAATTGAGGTTAATACCGGCTTCAGATAGTGTTTTGGCGATATGCCGGGAATGCAATTCAGTGTATTCTTCATCGTCTTTCTCACCTAACTTCTGATGAGAGATGGTTTCGGGAAATCCGTACTCGGGCTTCAGCCGGTTTATAAGTCCGCCTTCCTGGTCAATACCAATTAAAAGAGGGGTTTCGGAAGAAGCTTGTAATGCTTTTGTAAGGCTTCGAACCTGTTCAGGCGACTTGATATTATGAACCGGTTGGTCATGAACCATATCTTTATCAAAGAGAATAACTCCGCCCGGTTTGTGTTCTTTAATCATGTTCAGAACTTCCGAATCTTCAGAGATGTCATTCCCCCTGAATCCCATTAAAAAAAGCTGGCCAATTTTTTCTTTAAGACTTAGTTCGCTTACGGTACTTAGGTTGCTGTTGGGCATGTGCTTGAAGGGGTTTCTATTTTTTACAAGTAGTAATCATTCGTGCCTGAAGTTCAGGTTGAGAATGTATAACTTCAACAGCTTAAAATGAAAAAAAGATCACTCTTATTATGATGAAAAAAGCTCTGCTCGTTCTGCTGGTAAGTTTTTTGGGATATTCAAACGGCTTCACTCAGCATACTAACCAAGTTAAAACCGGAATTGAAGTGTTGGCTGAAAACAACTTCGAATTATTGAAAGGAAAAAGAGTTGGAGTTATCACTAACGCCACCGGAGTCAATGCTGATCTTGTATCTACTGTGGATCTTATTTACAACGCTCCGGGTGTGGAGCTCACGGCTTTATACGGGCCGGAACACGGGGTAAGAGGAGAGTTCGCCGCCGGTGACAAGGTTGATACCTATGTGGATGAAGCAACCGGTGTAACCGTGTTTTCACTATATGGGGCAACCCGCAAGCCAACTCCGGAAATGCTGGAGAATGTGGATGTGCTGGTTTATGATATTCAGGACATCGGCGTTCGTTCGTACACCTACATCAGTACAATGGGGCTGGCCATGGAAGCTGCCGCAGAGCATGACCTTGAGTTTGTGGTGCTCGACCGTCCCAATCCACTGGGTGGGGAAAAGGTGGAAGGCAATATTGTGGAAGAAGGATATTTTTCTTTTGTGAGTCAGTTTCCGGTTCCCTATATCTATGGGCTTACTCCGGGTGAAGTAGCCAAAATGATCAACAAAGAAGGCTGGCTGGCTGATGGCAAACAATGTAGTCTTACCGTTGTGGAAATGGAAGACTGGAACCGCTCTATGACCTTTGATGAAACGGGATTGCCCTGGGTGCCCACATCACCGCATATTCCGCATGAGTATTCCGCTTACTTTTATGTGGCCACAGGTATTATGGGAGAGTTGGGAGTATTCTCGGAAGGTGTTGGATATACGCTTCCTTTCCAGGTGTTTGCCGCTGAGTGGATTGATGAAGGTGAGCTTGCCGACCGCATGAATGCCCTGGATATACCGGGAGTGGTATTTCGCCCCATTGTATTTAAGCCTTTTTATGGAAGGGATCAGGGCAAGACTTTACATGGTGTTCAGATTCATTTCAGCGACTACACGCAGGCTCATTTAATGAAGCTGCAGTTTTGGTTTATGCAGGTTCACAAAGAAATGTATCCGGATAAGGATGTTTTTGAAATGGGCAAAAACCGATGGAGTATGTTTGAGAAAGTTACCGGAACCGATCAAATTAGGATGCTCTTCAGCCAAAACTATAAAGTTTCAGACATCTCGGAATACCTTTCCAAAGATGTAGCCTCCTTCAAAGAGAAATCACAAAACTATTATCTATACAAGTAATTCATGAAGTATTTAAGTTTATTAGCCGCTTTTCTGGTTGTACATTTTACTCCACAATGCCTGCAAGCTCAGGTCGATTCTGTCAGGGTTGATACGGTTCAGGCCGACACTACCATTGCAGTCAGTGATTCCCTTTACCTGAATATTGTAATTCCGGAAACCGATACGGTTACCTACAGTTTTTCGCGATATCGTGTTGCAGCTAACACGAACCCCGCTGCAAATGCATATATAAACGGAAAGCCGGTGAAGGTTTACGAAAGCGGTGCATTCATACATATGATGGAGCACAGGTCGGATACCACTCAAATAGAATTCAGAGTAGAACTGAACGGCGAGGAGCTGACTAAAACCATGTACCTGGTGCGCCCGGAAGCTCCGGAACCAATAGATACCAAGGGAAATGTGATTTCAGACCGGATGATGAAACCAACCAGCGAGCTTTGGCTGGTAACCGGAGAAACACTGGATGTACAATTTCTGGGTACGCCCGGAAAAGAAGTGGTCTTCAATATTGATTACTTCAAGAATAATATCCCCATGAAGGAGGTACCCGAAGAAATTGCCGGTATTGAAGGACTTTACAAAGGAAGCTACACCATAAAACCCGGTGATAAGGTAAAGGACAAACATATCACCTTTAAGATGAAAAAGGGTTTGTTCGGATATGAGAAGAAAAAAAGTGAATATACCGTCAGTTTTAACAACTTCCCCCGCGTTGCGGAAGTGATGGATGAAAATGCCTACCTGAACATTGGCATGGGTACCGACCGCCTCGGGGGAGCTCGTTATGGCTCTCTTGAACCGGGAGTAAAACTCAATATCACCGGTCGTAAAGCTGATAATTACCGGGTACAGTTATCCAAAAGCCTGAGCGCCTGGATACCGGTTCGGTTTGTTGAACTTCAGAATGAGTACACATCCCCGGCCACATCCCTTACAGGAAATATCAGGGTGTCGGGCAGAGATGAATCAGATATGATTACGCTCACGCTCTCTGAAAAGCTACCGTATATCACATATCAGGAATTGGACCCTAATGTGATTATAGTGGATGTATTTGGTGCCACTTCCAACACCAATTGGAAGATTAAGCACAACAGTTCACAAGGCATCAGAAATGTAACCTGGAATCAGGTTGAGGATGACCGCTTCCGGCTGGAGATTGAGCTGAATCACAGCCAGAACTGGGGATATACTGTTGGCTATGGCTGGGGTTCTCAACTGAATGTGGAAGTAAAGAGGCCTCCGGTTGTCACCAATTTCAATAGTCCGCTGGATGGCAGAACTATTTCGGTTGATGCGGGTCATGGCGGTGACAATCGCGGATCGTTAGGAGCTGCCGGTAACCTGGAGAAAGATGTTACCCTGCAGCTGTCTTACCTGGTGAAAGAGCTGCTCGAGGAAAGTGGAGCTACTGTCGTCTTGCCTCGAACCGATGACAGCTACGTGTATATGAGTGAGAGAAAAGAAATTACTCTTGATGAAGATGCTGATCTGCTGGTCAGTATTCATACCAATTCAATTGGGTATGGAAGTGATCCGCTTGACGTAAGGGGAACCGGCTCTTTCTATAAGCATATCGCCTTTAAGCCGCTTGCCGCTATTATGTATGATAAGATGATGGAGCTGGGCTTTAAAGACTACGGGCTGACCGGTAGTTTTAACTTCTCCCTGAATGCGCCCATTGAGTTTCCGAACGTATTGGTAGAAACAGCTTTTATTTCAAACCCGGAAGAGGAGATACTATTGACTGATCCAGACTTCCAGCGAAAGATAGCCGAGCAAATTGTGAAGGGACTCGAAGAGTTTTACCTGCAGCACGGATACCTTGAAACGGTGTCAGATATGCCTGATAAATAGAAGAGATGCTTGGTAATAAGTAAGAGAGTCCTTAAATAATGATAGTTAGATGAGTAAGAATAAGCTTCTGCTTTCGTCCGACCGCTTTAGGAAAGGGTTTAAATTAGCAATACAAGGTTTGGCGGTCTGAAGATTAGAACAGGCATAAGTTAAAACTTAATCTCGTCACGATGCTCTGTCTCAAAATAAGTGCGTTTCTATCTTAAATTCATTCTTAACAATTACTTAATATCTGAGACTGAGCCTCACAACCGGGTGCCGCAGCAGAGCGGCGGCACCAGTTTTAAGTATTTTGTGAGCGGGGATTTTTACTTCAGCAAAGTCATTTTCTTGGAAATGGTACCGGACTTCGTAACCAATCGATAGATATACACTCCACTTGATAGTCTTGAAGCGTCAAACTGAATAGTATGAAACCCTTTTGATTTGACCCCGGAGTAAACGGTGGCTACTTCCCGTCCCAACATGTCGTAGATCTTCAGGTTAACGTCACTCTGTTGGGGCAATCCAAAACTGATGTTAGTGGAAGGATTAAATGGGTTGGGGTAATTCTGCTTCAGCTCAATTTGGTTGGGTACATCTGAAAGAAGCTCATCGTTGGGTTCATTTGAAGTAGCGAGTCCCATTTCAACTGCTCTGAGATCATCAAATACGATAAAACCGGTTGTGGGCTGTCCTTCGGTATAAGTCATCTGGAAACTGTCCAGATACAGGTCGCCGTTCAGCGTTCCGTTCCCATTTACCCATGCAACCACGCTATCCTGACTTAAATCCCAGGAGACTAATTTCCAGCCCAGCCAGTCAACGGTGTACCAGGAACTCCCTTCGAGCTCTCCGTTGCCGTCGCGAAGCATGAACCTGAATTTATTGCCATTCCCATCACCGAATACATAGGTTTGAAGTATAAGATCGTTGGCAAACTTAGGAGTGGTTACACTGCCTCGATATTGACGAATCAGGTTTGCAGTGCTGGTAGTATCCCAGCCGTAATTCACCCTCATAGACTGGCTACTATTTGTCAAAAGATTGACTTCAGTGGTGCTGATTTCCAGGCTTGTTTCTTCGGGGATATAACCGTCCGTGCTTCCGCTTTGAGAGGGCTCCCACCAGGCTGAAATTCCATCTTCAAAATCATCAACAACGGTTTCATTTATAATGTCCTGATCTCCGGTAGGGAAGGTTCGTACTACATCAGATCCGAGACTGTTTCCAACCGTATCACTGATCGATTTGGAGAACGTGAGGGTGTAATTCCGAGATTTATCGAGACGCTCGGAAGGGAAAAAGTTAAGTACACTTCGATTGCCTATGGTATAATAAACGGTTTCACCGGGAACGGTGTAGTCGCTTTTGCTCACTTCGATGGTTTTGTTATCAAAAAGTGCGGTATCCAGTGGCTCATCAAAAGTGGCGCTTATGATAGGCCGGAGTTCGTTCAGCTGTGTATTGGTTGGGCGAATATCAGAAATAGCCGGAGGAATAATATCGACCGGACCGGTCTCGAAGGTAACGATGTAAGAATCACCCTCCGTACCATCAGCATCGCCGTCAATGTTATGAGCATAGGATGATTTGTCGGTAGCCGTAGAATCAATTGTAAGGGTGTAACTGCTTTCAAAGTCAAAATTAGCCGTGGATATACTCAGCTTTTTATCTGAATTCCACGTGAGGGTATAGTCAACATCAGGCGTGAGGGATAATGCGTTTTCTACGGCAGTTCGATCCATAGACCGGCTGAAATTCAGCAGAAGTGCTTCCCCGGGATTAATCTCATCGTCATCCCCTATGGAAGTAGAGGCCACAAAGGGAGGGATATTGGAAACCAATGCCACATCGGTAAAGGTGAAATCGGTAGAAATGATGTTGGTATCAACGGTATCGGTGTAAAATCCTTCCGCTTCAACGATGATTTGAGCGGGCCCGTTTTGAAGGTCTTCTATATAGTAAAAACCGTTTTGCAGATCGCCGGGGTTTGCAGCGTAATTGTTAAACAGGGATTCAAAAGTATCGGTGGTATAGGTAGAGTCGCCAACCGTTACAACGGCCCCATTAATTGGAAGCCCGCCATCAGTATCGGTGATGTACCCGGTAGCAATGCCTACGGGAGGTCGTTCCACATCCAGGTATTCCAGAATAGACCAGAAAAAGGATTGTGCTTCCAGTCGTTTCCAGTCCGCATTTAAATTTCGTTTTTGCTGGGTTGGATTGGTATGAAAACCGGCTTCACTCAATACAGAAGCCATGTTGGTTGTTCTGTTTACAAACAGGTAAGGGAACTGATTGCTGTGATTATCAACAGAGCTGCCCTGATAGAAATTACGGTCGGCCCAATTCCCGATGGTAGGTATTCTCATGGCATCGGTGAGCTCAATTTCCATGATATCGCCCATTTCTTTTCCGCCGTTCGGAGTTTTCTCCACGGTTTGCCCATTTGAACGCCAACCGCCATGTAGAAACAATGTGTTGTTTGCAGTGTTTGAGCCTGCGTTACTGTGAATGGAGTGAAAGAAATCGGCACCGGTAGCATTGGCAAGATCATCTCTCTGAGACAGAGGAACTTGCTGAGAATCACTTGTCCGGCTAATGTACACGGTGTCGATGTCGGTTTGGGTGAGCAGCATTTCACGCAGTGCCAGTCCTACACGAAGTACTTTCTCAGCTTCCGAATAATTGTAAAGACCCATGTTTTCGGTTTGACTGTGCCCCGGATCAAGAAAAATAGAAAAGCCTTCAAGTCCGGTTACGGTCTGGGCTTTAACCGGGGCCGTACTAATAAGTGTTGCAAATGCTAAAAGGGATAGAAAATACTTCATAATGCCGTGTGTGGATGGTTGCTGATTGATTATACGGGACGAATTAATAGCTGATGTTCAGGATATAAATACTTCCATCACCGGGGCTGTCGAAGGCTACTTGGTCACCTTGAGGAGACCAGTCAGGGTTCATAGCTATTATATCCGTTGATGAAGTCAGGTTAATCCGCTCTTCTCCATCAATGCTCAAAGCATATAGGTCTGATTTGGTGTAATTGTGTCCGTCATCCTCGGCTACCATCGCCACCAGGTATTGGCTGTCGGGCGACCATTTTGCCCGGTTGGCTTTACCCAGATCCATAAGGTTGGTTCCGTCAATATTCATTACGAATAAGTTACCGCCGTACACTTCAAAGGCCAGTTTTTTACCATCCGGCGATACTTCCAGGTTCAGGTATTGGGCATCATCAAAAGGGGAGATATTCTCAGTGCTGTTTTCCGGGACTTTACCTTTAGCAATCTGGTTCGACTTCAACACATAAAAAGGTTTGGTGACCGAAGCTTTTTGCTGAGTAGAAACTTCTTTGCCAGAGTCGAACGATTCAATATCATTATCAGAAATAAGCACTACCTGTCGGTCATAATTGGCCCACTTTGGAATGGTTGGCATTTGATCTCTGAACTCCGTCAGCTGTTCAGGTTCGTTACCGTTGGTGTGGTAAATCTTAACAGCGAGTTTCCTTCTTTTATTCTGAAACTCTGAAACCCGGGTTAAAATAGATTCAGAATCAGATGACCAGGAGAAGCCATATCCGGCCGATTCATCTGTAATCTGCTCCATATTTGAACCATCTGCATCTGCTATCCAAAGTCCCTGCTGCCGGGATGAAGTGAAAGCTATTTGGGTTCCGTCAGGTGACCAAACCGGGTTCATAAAATCAGATCCTTCCACACTTATCAATTTTTGGGGATCTCCGTTTGTAGCTGGTTGAGCAATAGCTGTTATGGATAAAGAAATCACCAACAGAAGGGTGGTGATTATAGATGAGATAGAAGAGTTCATATTTTGAATTTTAAACGATTTACAGATCATAGTGGAGTAGGTAAAAATGATGGAATTAGCTGTAAGATGCTACAAGGGAGCGCCTTAAAGGTTTTATTCTTTGTAAAACTATCTTGTAATAAAAATAGGTTTCGATGATTAATTATTCTCTGCTTCCTGCTTGTCTTTTTTCTTTCCAAAGTCAGGATCGATATCCACAAACTTTGTTACAATAAAGATGGGGATGGTGGCAATCATCACCCAGATAAAGAAGTTGAGGTAGCCCAGCCATTCCTGCATAAAACCGCTTATAGATCCGGGAATTAACATCCCCAGGGCCATAAATCCGGTTCCGAATGCATAGTGAGCCGTTTTGTTCTCGCCCTGAGCTACATAAATCAGGAACATCAGGAAGGCGGCAAAGCCAAACCCATATCCAAATTGTTCAATGGCTACAAAAGCACTGATTAAAGTATAGGATTCCGGCTGGAAGTAGGCCAAAATTACATACACCAGGTTGGGCACGTTCATAGCAATAAGCATAGGCCAGAGCCAGTATTTAAGTCCTTTTCTTGAAATAACCACCCCACCGATAATGCCACCTATGGTCAGGGCAATCACGCCTATGGTACCGTAGATGAATCCCAAATCAGAAGTGGAAAGGCCAAGTCCGCCGGCTTTAATTTCATCCAAAAAGAAAGGAGGCCCCATTTTCACGAGCTGACCTTCCGCAAACCGGTAAAACAGGATAAAAGCAAGTGCTACCCAGATTTGTTTCTTCTTAAAGAAATCGATGAATACCTTGAAAAAAGCTGCCAGTTGTTCTTTGGGGCTGTCATATTCTTCGGCATAGTCACCGGCCGGCTTGGGAATAGAAAGGGTGTGGTAGAGGGCAAAAACCGTCATAACCACAGCCAGGATACCAAAGGTGACGGCCCAGGCATAATCCACATCGGTTCCGCTTTCAATAAGGTAACCGGCTAAAATAACCAGCGCCCCTTTACCGCTTATAATGGCAATGCGATAGAAGGTAGATCGGATCCCTACAAAAAAGGATTGCTTCTCTTCATTAAGCGCAATCATATAAAAACCGTCTGCGGCTATATCATGTGTTGCGGAAGCCAGGGCCAGTAGATAAAGCACGATAAGGCTGAAGGCAAAGAATGAAGGAGTGAGCAATACAAGAGCCACACCGGCAAAGGCGGCTCCCATCACAAACTGCATGCCTATGGTCCACCAGCGCTTGGTTTTGGTGTTCTCCACCAGTGGACTCCAGAATGGCTTAATAATCCACGGCAGGTAGAGCAAACTGGTGTATAAACCAATCTCGGCATTAGAGATGTCCAGGTTTTGATACATGATTACCGAAACCTCTACCACCATGATGTAGGGGAGCCCTTGAGCGTAGTAGAGAGAAGGAATCCAAAACCATGGATTCTTTTTTAGCTTAGCTATTAAATTCATATGCCGATGTTGATTTCATGGTTAAGCTTCAAAATGTCGAAGTCGGAATTATAGGTAAAAAAAAAGCGAAAGAAATATCTCTTTCGCTTTTAAATGTTTAAAAATGTCAATCCAGCTCTTTCCAGCGCACGAAGGCTTCCATCGCTTCGTACTCGGCCAGCCCCAGCTTGTCGTAGAGTTCGGCGGTTCCGCGGGTACGGTCGTCGGCACGCTGCCAGAATTCCCGCTTGTCGGTTCCGGGGAACAGAGGTCGGTCTTTCTGCGACTGATGCTTGAAGATGGCTTTACGCTTGCGGTCTGTTTCTTCGGGGCTGAGTGGCACCGCCATTTCGATGTCCTCAATATCCCATTCCTGCCAGGCACCGCGGTATAGCCATGTCCAGCACTCTTGCATCCAAGGCTCATCCTTCAGTTCACGCAAAGCGGTGAAAACAGCATCCAGACACACCCGGTGCGTGCCGTGTGGATCAGATAAGTCACCCGCTGCATAAATCTGATGGGGCTTCACCTGCTGTATAATATTTTTGGTGATCTCAATGTCTTCAGGGCCAATAGGCTTCTTACGGACTTTCCCGGTTTCATAAAACGGAAGATCCAGAAAGTGCATATTCTCATCGGGGATGCCCACATACCGGCAGGCAGCTTTGGCTTCTCCGCGGCGAATCATTCCCTTAATGGTTTTCACTTCATCGGAATCCACTTCGCCGGGTTTCTTATTCTTGATGGAAGCTCTTACTTCCTCAAAAAGCTCAGCTGATTCTTCATTCTCCAATCCAAAACTTTCGTGGTAATCGGTAACGAAATCGGCAAAACGAATGGCTTCATCATCAAAAACGGCGATGTTACCGGACGTCTGGTAGGCTACATGAACTTCATGTCCCTGATCTACCAGGCGGATAAAGGTACCGCCCATGGAAATTACGTCGTCATCCGGGTGGGGACTGAAAATAAGTACGCGCTTTTTGCCGGGTGATTTTCTTTCCGGACGGTAGGTGTCGTCTTCGTTAGGTTTACCACCGGGCCATCCGGTAATGGTGTGCTGAATCTCGTTAAAAATGCGGATGTTTACATTATAAGCGCGGCCAATGTCAATCAGTACATCGTTCATGCCATGCTCACTGTAATCTTCGTCCGTAAGCTTGAGGATTGGTTTCTCCAGATAGAGGCTTAACCATACCACCGCTTTTCTAAGCAGCTCGTCTGTCCAGTCAATAGGGCCGACCAGCCACGGAGTTTTGGTTCGTGTAAGTTCTGCCGAAGAAGCATCATCGAGGAGGAATTCTACATTCTCGTGCTTCTGCAGGAAGGTAGCCGGAATCTGGCTGGTGATGTCCCCTTCAATAGCCTTTTGTACAATCTTGGCTTTGCCTTCGCCCCAGGCCATCAGGAAGATGCGGTCGGCTTTCATAATAGTTCCAACCCCCATGGTGATGGCGCGGCGGGGAACATTTTCCACCCCAAAGAAACCGCTGGCGGCATCTAATATCGTCAGGCTGTCTAAAGCAATGAGGCGGGTTTTAGAATTGATGGATGAACCGGGCTCATTAAAACCAACGTGACCGGTTCGCCCGATACCCAGAATCTGGATATCCAGTCCGCCAAGGGCATCAATTTTCTCTTCGTATTTTTGGCAAAAATCGTACACGTCTTCCCGATCCAGTGTGCCATCGGGGATGTGGATATTTTCTTCTTTGATGTCTACATGGTCGAAGAGATACTCGTGCATAAAATGGACATAACTGTGAATGGAGTCCGGCTCCATCGGGTAGTATTCGTCCAGGTTGAAGGTGACTACATTCTCGAAACTCAGCCCTTCCTCTTTATGCATCCGCACCAGCTCATCATACAGCTGGGTTGGAGTGGAACCGGTTGCAAGTCCCAGTACCGCTTGCTCACCTTTGGCCGCTTTATCTCGGATCAGTGAAGCAATTTCATCAGCGGCATATTTAGAAGCGATTTTGGCCGTATCAAAAACATTGGCAGGCACTTTCTCATACTTTTCAAACTCAGGGCGGATGAGTGGACTGGAAGACATAAACAATAATTGATTAGATGTTAATTTCGATGCAAAGCCCGCTTAAAGACAGCAGGTCTGAAAAAGATAGAACCCGCAAAATAACGCTTAAAATGATTAATTCAATACGATGTTGGGCAGTTTTACCTAAAGCAACAATTTGTTAACATAATGTGTCCCTTATGTATAGATGAGGCGCCTGGTGATTTTGAGGATGCTGAATTTGGTATACTTCCTCGCTCGGAATGGATCCGGATATTTGGTTGTCATCATGAAATGGATTCGGGATCTTTAGTGGCATTTTAATTAAACAAGTACCAACCACGTGATAGACACCCATTCCCATATATACCTCCCTAAATTTGATGAAGACCGTGCTGAAGTAAACCGGCGAGCAGCAGAAGCCGGAGTGAAAGCCATATTCATGCCGGCTATCGATTTCGATTCGCTGGGGCAGATGAACAAACTGAGTCATTCTGAAATTGATTTCTACAAAATGGCGGGCATACACCCCTGCGATGTGGAGAGCCTGCCGGATGATTTTGAAGAACAACTGTTCGGGCTTTGTTCAAAAGAAGATATCTACGGAGTGGGAGAAACCGGGCTGGATTATTACTGGAGTACCGATCATGTGGAGGAGCAAAAGCGAAGCCTTCGCCTGCATTGTAAGGTGGCAAAGCAGGTTCAAAAGCCAATTATTATCCATAACCGGGAGAGTACCGATGATGTGCTGGATATCCTGGAAGAGGAGCAGGATGGTAGCCTGACCGGCATCTGGCACTGTTTTAACGGAACGGCGGAAGAAGGCAGACGGGCCATCGGGTTTGGATTTCATATCGGGATCGGCGGCGTGGTGACCTTTAAAAACGGGGGAGTGGATACAACTGTAGCTCAGCTCCCGCTGGAAAAGATGGTGTTGGAAACCGATGCTCCGTATCTGTCGCCCACCCCAAAGCGCGGCAAACGCAACGAACCGGCCTTCATGAAATACACTGCCCAAAAGCTTGCCGACATTTTTGATCTGAGCCTGGAAGAAATAGACACCAAAACCACGGAGACGGCGAAGCGGTTATTTGGGATTTGATTGCCGTTGAAAATGAGGGGTAAGGTATTATCTTAGGAGAGCGTAAAAGGGTGTTATGCAAAAAAACTTTAACACTATTGAATCAAAGTTGTTTTGGCAAAGGATACGGCACTTATAGTTGTTGATATGCAAGTTGGCGTTTTTAATGAAGCGACTATCCCGGCAGTTTTTGAGTCTGAAAAGTTACTTTCAAACGTATCGCGATTGATAGAGAAAGCAAGAAATGCGGTGATCCCAATTGTATTCATTCAACACAATGGAGGAAAAGGACATCCTTTAGAGCAGGGTACAAACGATTGGCAGATCCACCCCGGTCTGGATATCACAAATGATGATTTTACTGTACAAAAGCATACTCCTGATTCATTTTATGATACAAACCTTAAAGGCATATTAGATTCAAATAAAATTAGCAGAGTGATAATAGCTGGAATCCAGACCGAATATTGTATAGATACTATTTGTAGGAGGGCATTTAGTCTTGGCTATGACGTGACATTGGTTAAAGATTCTCACAGCACCTGGAATACTGACGACCTTACTGCATCGCAAATAATTGAGCATCATAATTCTTTACTAAATGAATGGTTTGTATCACTAAAGGCAGAAAACGAGATTGAGTTTAGCCATTTTTAAATTGATGTCCTGCTGCTTATCGCTGGGCTGTTATGCTTTAAACCAAAAACCATGAGCCAAATCAAATTCAAGGGTATACCAACTTTCAGAATCTTCAACTATAATGAAGCTGTTGAGTTCTATATTAATTTCCTTGGATTTACTATTGATTGGGAACATCGTTTTGCTCCATCAGAACCGGTGTATATGCAGATTTCAAGAAATGAGCTAACTCTGCATCTTTCCGAAAACAAGAGATTTCAAACAGGGGTAATAATATTTATCGACACCAAGGGCATTGAAGAATTTCACAATGAATTAGTCGAAAGAAACACCGCTAAATCTATTCCCGAGGTTTCAGAAACTGATTGGCAAACTTTGCAAATGGAAATTGAAGATCCCTTTGGAAATTTATTAAGATTCAACGAAACAATATGAGAGTAGATTCAAAGATCTAATTAATTAAAAAAAAGCGCTTTAACGACGGATTCAGGTATGGTTCGAACATAGGTTTAGTCTGGGAACAGGATTCAATTGGGAATTAATATAACCCATCCTTTATTCGAGGGAGAAAAATACTTACAAGTCAAGAATGCTTCTTACCTGCTCCTTGTAGGTTTGTCCAATCGGCAAGCTACGTCCTGAGATTTCAATCTGATTTCCTTCTATACTTTTAATTTTTTCTCTCGATACCAGATATGAGCGATGAATCCTTATGAATGTATTTTTTGAAAGCTTTTCTTCGATCTCAGATAATTTTTGAGGGGTTATATATTCCATGTTCTCTACAAAAATTTTGGAATAGTTTCCCGATGCCTCAACAAACAGTATGTCATCCTCAGATATCTGGTATTGTTTGTTTTCACCCTTTACTTTCACAAAAAGCTGAGAATCTTTGGAATCAGATGATTTAAAGCCCACATGGATATCCTCATTATCTTGCAGGTTCTCAGAGGCTTTATTTATTGCTTTCATAAACCGTTCAAAAGAGAAGGGTTTCAGCAAATAGTCACATACATTCAAATCAAAACCTTCAATCGCAAACTCCCGGTGGGCAGATGTAACGATTATTTGAGGGGGTTTAGAAAGGGAACGTAAAAATTCAAACCCGGAGATCTCCGGCATATTTATATCCAGAAAGATCAAATCTATGCTTGTTTTGAACAATGTCTCATAAGCCTGCTTCACGTTGTAGCAATTCCCTTTTTTGGTTAAATGAGGAAGGCTCTGGCAGTATTTTTCAATAATCCCGTGGGCAATGGGTTCATCATCTATGATCAGGTACTTAATCATCGCAGGTTAATTGTTAGATTCGCAGTAAACAAACGTTCATCTTTTTGGAGTGCTAATTGATGTTTCTTGGGATAGATGAGTTTTAGCCTCTTTTTCAGGTTGGTTAAACCGATGCCTGATTTAGTGGTGTCTTTTTTTCTTTTGAAATTATTTTTGACCAGAAAATTCAGTGTTCCGTTTTCAGCTTTTAGGTAAATATGTATAAAGGCATTTTCAATGAGCTGCTCAGCCCCATGTTTAAACGCATTTTCAACAAAAATACTCAATATCAGCGGGGCAATTAATTCATTCTCATTTTCAATTTCGCTGGAAAAGGAAATATCAACTTTCTTATGAAAACGTATTTTAAAGAGTTCAATATATTTTTCCAGATACTCTACTTCTTTTTTTAATGACACCCGCTCATCACTGCTGTCATAGATTACATACCGCATAATCTCAGAAAGCTTCAGAATTACATCGGGCGCCTTTTCTGATTTACCAACTGTTAAGCCATACAAATTATTCAGGGTATTAAAGAAAAAATGAGGATCAACTTTACTTTTCAATAAGGCCAATTCAGCTTTCGCATGCTCATTTTTAAGCTGCTGATAAGATTCCCAGCGATCATAAACCTGGGTGAAAATAACCCCGGTCAGTGTTCCCCAAAACAAAACCGCAAAAGTCCAGAAATAGACTTCATATTGCAGCAGTTTTTCTTGCTCCAGCTGTTGCTTGTACTCCGCCATCCCGATAATAGATACAATCAGAAGGGTGATTGTAAATATGGTTCGCCTGTATGTTGGCCAAAATTTCATCTGCTTAAAGTACTTCCCAAAGTCTTATGGGGCAAAGATTATGTACGAATTCATGCTGATAGTTTATGAACCACCGGCCAGACATGTTGAACTGAGTCTGAAACTTGTGAAGTGTTTTCTACCCTTGGTGGGAGCTAATCTGTCCAGAATAATTTTAGAATAAAGAATGAGCTGATACCATTCGGAGCAATCATCAACTAAATAAACTGATATGAGAGCATGTATTGTATTAATAGTCATAGTAAGGGCCCTATCTGGATGTCAGAATAATGATAGTTCTCATCCCCTTTTAATTGAAGATTTATCTGAGCAAAAAGCCGAATATCAGCAACAAATTGTCGGGCATTTATCCGGTGAATACACGCTGGCTAATAACACTACTATTGTAAGCCGCTGGTCTAAAGAAGAACGCAAGTTAACAGGAAGGTATTTAAAAGAGCTGCTTTTGCAATTGAAAATTGAACCACAAGAGCAACACTATAAGTCACCCAACCTCAATCCCGCTATTGATTTGATCATCGGCCCATTTCGTGGGACTAACGTGTATGGTATTCTTCCCGCTACCCAATCCAGCAATGAATACATTATTCTTGGGGCGCATTATGATACGGGAAAGAGAAATGCTCCGGGAGCCATTGATAATGCCACTGGAATTGCCCTCATTTACAGCGTTGTACAAGAAGTTGCTGAAATGAAATACAGAGACAAAAATATTGTTGTGGTATTTTTTGACCAGGAAGAGGAAGAACTGATCGGGAGCGGAGCCTTTCTGAATCTCATCAAAGAAGAACAATGGAATATACACTCCGTGCATTGTTTTGATATGGTTGGCTGGGATGAGGACCAGGATAAAGCGATGGAGATCTTTTCTCCATCTGAATCGTTACGGTCAATCTATAAAGAAACCGCTGCTGCTCACAATATCCCAATTCATGAAATAGTCATTGATCCGATTGGATACGAGGTAAGCTCAACAGATTTTGATGCTTTTGTTCCCGGTGGCTACCACGTGATCGGAGCCGGTGAATTATTTTATCACCGCGATTCCACTCCTTACAAAGACACCCCCAAAGACACCTTTGAAACAGTAGATTTTAGCTACTTATTGTCAAGCTCAAATCTTGTGGCAGAGATTATTAAAAAACTGGTGATGTGATGAAAAATTTAACGAGTCAATTGATCAACACACTTCATCAAAACCGGCTTTTTAGTATATGCTTGGGCCTTTCGCTTACATATTTTATCCACAAAGGTATAGTCTATGCCCTGATCGGAAGTTTTGTGCCTTTGCTGTTCATACTTACAATTTTGAGCCTGATTTTATTTAGCCTTAAAAAATCACCCACTGCTTTCGAAAGAAGTATGGGGTTATGGTCTTCTTTAATCATCCTTTGGTCAACAATAAGGCTCTCGCTGAGTATGATTAACCTGTTCGTAAAACCGGTTCCGGAAGGTCATATAGATGGGCAACTGGGACCAATGAGCATTTTGCTTAGCGTAGCTTTTTTATTTGCAGGCACCTATATATGGAAGGATAGAAAGAGAATAATTTCAAGTAACGCATATAACATTTAGCCTTCCCGGCTGACCGGGCCAGCCTGGATGGGTGCCATGGAACTTGATTGAAAGGAATTAATTTCGCTACTTCTATAAATTTTTAAACAGGCGTGCGATATACGTCATACATTATAGCGATGAATCTTCCTCTAGGTGCCGGATTAGCATTCTCCCTTCTTGGGATCTATTTATTGATTTATGCCTTAAGAAATCACAAAAAAGCATTAGCGAGTCAAAATTGGCCGAAGGTGAGTGGGAAGTTGGTAAGTATAAACCTGTGGGGTAAGCGAAATATTGATGGCCAAATGATTGATGCTGACAAGCTGTCCGTTAAATATGATTATTCAGTTCATGATAAAGTGTATGCCGGTACAGTGGTCGCCTTTTATACCCTGATGTACCCGGAAACCACCGAATTTGCTGAGGATCATACTACTGATAGTCCGGTTGATGTGTACTACAATCCGGCTGAACCTTCCGAATCCGTACTCATTCCGGGGCATCGAAAAGGTAGTAAGCGGTATAGTGATTTGATTCTTGCGATACTCGCTGTCTTGATTGGAGTTGTGGTAACTATAATGAACTTACAGGGGAACCTATAGCCCTGTATTTATTCAGACCATCTGATAATGAATATATCTGACTTGCTGAATACGAGGACTTGAACCCCATCCATCCAGCCTTCTTGCTTTGAACTTATTTCCACTTTAATCATATTGCCTCAAATTCTATTTGTGAAATAGACCTAACACTTTGAAGGGGTTACCGTAAAAGGGTCAAATTCATTTAAAAAAGGAAGGGGAAAATGGGAAAGCCAATTTATTTAAAAGTTGAGAAAACAATAGACCGGCCTTTAGAGATGGTTTGGGAAACAGTTGCTCTCGGTTTTGGCAATGTTTCGGACTACAATCCAGAGGTAAAAGACTCAAGGTTAGTCTCAGATAGGAGGAGTGGTATAGGAACCAGAAGGCATTGTGACTTCCCTAAGAAGGGGTATATAGTAGAGGAAATAACCGAATGGGTTGATAAAGACTCTTTTAAGGTTAAATTCATTGAATCATCTATACCAATGGGGTTCCTTGAGAGTAAGTTTTCATTTAAGAGCCGGGAAGGGCAAACACTGGTAATACAAGAATTTTGGTACCGAATGAAAGCACCGTTTGGGTGGATGAGCGGACTTATGAAAGGTAAAATGGAATCAACACTGGAAAGTGGACTGCTTGGTTTAGAGAATCACCTTAACCGCAATTAAATAAGCGGTTATAACGGATCAAGTAATTAAAAGAATTTGTGGAGGAGCAATAGTATGTGGGAAGAACGATTAGCAATATATGATGAGCTCGTAGCAAAATGCCCCGATTTTGTTAGAAAAGGAAAGACCATGCCTCATACATCAGCAAACGGCTATATGTTTTCATTGTTGAATAAAGATGGTGAGTTGGGTATTCGGTTTTCGAAGGAAGTTCAGGAAAAATATATACAGGAATGGGATAGCGGTTTATTCAAATCGTATAATTCGGTTATGCATGGTTATGTTCTGGTACCGACTCATATGTTTGAGGATTTGGATAAATTAGCAAAGTATCTTAGCCAGAGTTATGATTATGTTATGTCGCTTGATCCAAAATAGCTTCTGTATAGGGCCCAAGTATGAGTTAACATCAGGCAAATCAAAAAACATAGGAATTAGCCCCTGACAGACTATGAAATCCGTTGGTTTTGCAATTCATGAACACTGATATGAAAGTCTTTCTTTATCTGATGCCGCTTCTATTCTTTACTGGATGTTTAACCGGTTCTGAAGGTATAAATGCTCTTTTTGGTTATCGGTACCGTGTAGTACAAACTGACCAATTCCCTGTAATTTCAAGTGATTCAATGATCGTAAATCTTCAGTATGAAGGCTGCAATAAAAACCAGGAGTTTACCCTTCAATACAGAGAGAAAAGTCCGGATCACCTTGAAATATGGTTATTCAAGAACACACCAGATCAATTTTGTGAGCTTGTATTAAGGGAAGTCAGATCTTTTAAGTTGCCGCCCGATGCATTTTCTGCAAGCGAGGTTTATCTGCTTGGCCCTAAGGGCGTCCGAATATTAATGAGGAAATAGATAGGATTGAGATGTACCTGACAGAATACCTATCAGAAATGTGGAGTTTACTTCTTGCGGGATCAACCCAGGGGGTTTTCTTCTGGGCAGCAGTTTATACATGTGTCGTACTGTTGATTTCTGTTGTTTACCAAATAAGAACGAGTTTATGGCCGGGGGTAGCCGGAACGTTAATAAAAAATGATTTGCAAAGGTTTGGAGCTGCTGAGTGGGATAAAAGCGAAGATGATTATATCACAGAAACCGCTTATTCATATCAGGTGAATGGCAAGGAATACAAGGGGCACAGGTTAACTGCCTGGACGGTAGTGGCCTCCCATAACTTCAGGTTTATCCTTAAAAAACAGTTAAGCAGGATAAAAAAGAATCAGGAGGGCGGTGTTATTGTATTTTATAATCCTAAAAAGCCGGAAAAAAGTTATCTGATTAAACCCGAAATAGCTGGTATAATTACAACTGCTCTACTCGCTGTATTGCCTTTTCTACTATACTGGATTAAATACTATTGATGGTAATTTTTATAATCATTAGCCCGGCCCAACAGAGTTTCGGCCATTAGAATGATAATAGATTATAGCTTTTCTATCTCCGAAACCCGTTGGGCGAGAAGAACCTAAATTATTTCTAATTCTGATATTTCCCATACTTCAATATTATACAGCAAAATAAATCTACATTTGGCATATGGGACAGCAACAACTACTTCTGGTGATACTGGTAGCAGTATTAGTGGGTATCGCAACGGTTATCGCCATTACGGTGTTCGGGGATGCCTCTAATTCTATGAATAACGATGCCGTTCGTCAGGACTTAATAACTATTTCGGCCTCCGTGCAGAGTTATGTGCAAAAACCCCCGATGCTTGGCGGCGGTGGTGGAAGCTTTGATGGTTTCACCTTCCACAAAATAGCGTTCCCGGCCGATGAAATTTCGGAAGATGGATTACATGCCCGAAATGCCAACGGAGTGTATCACGTGTACAGCGTTACACCAACCGAAGTGGGACTTTGGGGAGAACCGATGATGGAAGTAGGCGGCCCTGTCGATATTTCCACCCTGGTTTCAGATTCCGACTATTTTGATTTGGTGGTTTCCAAAGACGACATCGTTTGGACAAATACGCCTGATTAACGATGCAGGGCCTTTTATTTAACGGTATGGATAGATCAACCTGTTTTGCTATGCCCGTACTCCAACCGGCAGAATTTTAGGTTCAACCAGCTCTTCAAAGTCCCGGTAGTTCATTTTTACCAACTCTTTATGGGTTCCTGCGTTAAAGGCAATTTCTTCATCCTCCGTAAGAGATTCAGCAACCAGGGTTTCTAAATCATATAGATTGCCAAACGGGGGCATGGCTCCCAACTCACAATCGGGAAATAGCTCCTCGAATTCTTCCTCGGAAGCCAGTTCAACCTCATTAGCCCCAATGGCTTCTTTGATGGAATCAAAATCAACATTATGAGTTGAAGGAAGTACGACCATCATCATGGCGTCATCTACTTTCACCATTACGGTTTTGGCCATATTCTTTCCGGGGATGTGAGCGGAAGCGGCTACTTCCTGAGCAGTAAAAACAGGAGAGTGCTTCACAACTATATACTTCTTGTCATGTTCATCCAGGTAATCAATCAGCTTGTTCAATGGCATAAAACCTCCGGTTTAAGTTTTAGATCAAAACGTATATCCATAAAACTAAAATAGTGTTACCACCATTCAAAATAAGGTTCAAACCTCTGTGGCAGAGTGTATTAACAGGAGGGAGAATTCCAGAAATGAGAATATCTTAACCCTTACCAAAGACTGGATTTATGTTTGTGGCTTAGCTACATTCTTTAAGGCTAATTGGTTATTAACACATCTGCATGTTAGGGGACACTACCTATGGATATTTTTCAAATTGCACTGATCCTTGCCACCTTTTTATGTTCAGTTGTGGGTGGTTTTTTAATGGCTTTTTCCATTGTGGTAATGCCGGGTATTAAGAATCTGAATGATGGTGAATTTATCCGAGCATTCCAGGCTATTGATCGGGTCATTCAAAACGGTCAGGCGTTGTTTATGATCTTCTGGGTGGGCTCCATCATAGCTTTGGTCATAACTGCTGTTTTAGCGGTAGGAGAACTGGACACCATCGGGTGGATCTTCATGACCCTGGCGGTATCAACATATCTGATTGGAGTGCAACTGCCTACCATACGCATCAATATCCCATTGAACAATATTCTGCAAACCCTGAATGTGGATGAAATGGATGACGCGGAGCAGCAAATGGCCCGCACAAATTTTGAGGCAAAGTGGGTTAAATGGAATGTAATCCGCACGGCCTTTTCTAATATCACAGCCTTACTGCTCATTTTATTGCTTTTCCTGCAGTAAAAGAATTTCGGCTTCAGCCGGGGCTTTCAATAGGAATCCATGCTTTTCCAAAAATAGTCTGAACATTTTAGGTTAAAATTCGTTGTGGTAAGCAGACTAAAAAAGCAGGGCAGGAAACCCTTTGGAACTTCATCAAAAGTTCACTTCTCTGTCGGTGCTTTTAAAGAACGTAACCTTAATCAAAATTCTTCATGATGAAATCATATAAACTTATCATTCTTCTGGCATCAACGTTATTATTTGCTGGTTGTGGCAATGCCGGAATGTTTGTAGCAAGCAATAACACTCAAGTAGAGCTGAGCGAGGGTAATTACTCCATTATTGCCAAAAACGTTACCGGCTCTTCAGAATCAGCATATATTCTGGGCGCCAGTTATTCCTGGGGTATGGCAACAAATGCCTTGGGACTTATTCCTTTAGGAGAAGGCAAAACATTATACAAAGATGCCCGCGAAGATCTCTGGGCCAACTTTGAAGCTGCTAATTTTCCGGTAGAAGGCAAAAAGCTGGCGCTGGTTAATATCCAGTACGATTCAGGTACAACCAACTTTGTTCTTTATACCAAAGCGAAGGTTACCATCACAGCTGATGTAATCGAATTCGACTGATCTATTCGAATCTAACAGATGCTAAAGTCCATCGTTCTTAGGCGCGGTGGACTTTTTTTATGCTCTTTATTTGATAAGCATCATTTTGTGAACCTGACGGGTTTCCGGAGTACTCACAACCACAAGATACATGCCGGAGCTGAGGCTTCTTCCGTCAAAAGTAAAGTTATGCACACCTGATGAGAGCTGTGTTTGGGCAAGTGTTTGCACCCGCTGGCCAATGGAGTTAAAGACTTGTACTTGTACCTGGCTCGCCTGATCTAAAGACACCGTAATGGTAGTGGAGGGATTAAAGGGGTTCGGGTAGTTGGCGATGTCAACCTGATCGGGAAGCTCCTGCGGCTGATAGTCCACTTCGTTACTGGTTGGGATGCGGGTATCCTTCAGAGCCATAATGCGATTATAAGAAGCGGTGATGGTTGCTTCATCAATAACTCCGGCTTCTACTTTCTCTGAAATGAGTGAGATGATATAGGCCGGAAGGGATTTATCCTGATACAAATTGGTGTTGAACAAAAGAATGTCTGTGTCAGAATTCACTACCTGAACAATAGCTTCATCCATCCCGTAATTTTCCTGAACTGCACCCATGAAAAGCTCATCGGAAATCACAACGCCGTCAAATCCAAGGCTGTCTCTCAGAATGTCGGTGACGGCATAGGAAGAGAGGGAGGCCGGGTAGTCTTCATCCCAATTTTGATTAAATAGATGTCCGGTCATAACGGCATCGTTGTATCCATCTTCAATTAGAAAGCGGAAAGGGTCGAGTTCACGGTCTTCCCAGGTGTCGGTGATGTCGGTAAACCCTTCATGGGAGTCAGATACAGCGCTTCCATGACCGGGGAAATGCTTGAGTGAGGTGGCTATATTTTGTTTATGAAATTCATCCACAAACCAGGAGGCATGCTGATAAACAACCTGTTCATCCGTCGAAAAGCTGCGATCCAGTCCGCCTATAGCTGGGCTGTTTGGATCAACATTTACATCCACTACCGGCGCCAGGTTCATGTTTAACCCGGTATTGGCCATCCAGCCGGCCATAAGTGTGGCCTGCTTTCGGGTGGAATCTTCAGAATTGAATTCGGTGCCCAGTTTATGTGCCGAGAAAGTTCGCTCATAGCCGTTCTGCTCATCAAGGCGGGCTACAATACCGCCTTCCTGATCTGTGGCCAAAAATAAAGGGGTGTCTGCCAGTCCCTGAAATCTCGAATTTTGGCTACGTATCTGGCTGGGAAAGCGAAGGTTGTATGCGAACAACAACACTCCGCCCAGGTTTCGGTGCTCGATATCATATTTCAAAGAATCCTGGTGTTCCTGGCTGGTTTCAACCCCAACCATAATCATCTGACCAATTTTTTGCTGAAGGGTCTGTGCTTTGGAAAGCAGGGGGAGGGAGAGTAAGAAAGTGAGTAAACCTAAAGTAGCTATTCGTCTCAAGGGCAATGTCTTGTAAGAGTGAAAATGAACTGCCAATCCTAAGCATTTGAATTAGATTAAAAAAACAAGGCGGGTTCTTTTTTTGTAAAAATCTTATACGGGGAAGTATATTGATAGCTAATCATGTAAGATTCACCCCATGAAATACACATTGATTTTATTGCTGATGCTAAACACTTCCGTGAGTGCTCAGGATACGTTGCAAACACCGGTTTTGGATTTGCCTCATCCTGATGTCTCGCAAACTAAAACCGGCAGTGACTTCCTTAAACAAACAGCTTCCTTTGATTATAAACCCCGTCAGCAAGAGGCTGTAAGCTGGATTTTAGAAGGAAATGTTCCATCATTTTTGCGGGGTTTGATTCCGGTACAATTCAGAAATGACCGTGGTGAAACAGCGAAGATCTGGGTGACCGCCGACTATATGTCCATAGGTACCAATGAAGATTTCATCCGGATACCACTTTCAAAGCCTTCTTCTCGAGAGATTGCCAGGGCTACTAATATGTACCTTCCCACATCGGTTATGGTGGACTCCATTTATGCTAAGGCTCATACCAGGTTAAATCCCATTCCGATGAAGCCCGGTGAACAAATGAGAAGCAATGACTACTACCGCCGGCACAATAAGATGATAGAGGAACAGCTTGCCGGAGTTGAAAACGGGCGACTGGTTGCCGGACATAAGAAGGACGTTGTGATTACAAATCGATTGACACAACAAGGTGGGAGAGTGGCTATTTACGGATGGCATTATGCTGTGGATGATCCTATTCAGCCGCTTTCAACCGTTCATACTGAAGATTATGAGGACTATAGCCACGGGCTGCGCCTTGTTTATCCTGTTGCTGAGGTAAATGGAGTATTGGTTGAGCTGAAAAAGTTGATGAATCAGCCTGAATGGAACAGCACTTTCACCAGAGAAGGAACAATAGATATCGACCATCTTTCGCATGGAGAGTGAAGTGCCTAACTCAGACCGATAATCAAAGTATTTTTAATCAGAAGTGAATTCAGTTATTCGCACTACGGTTCCTTCCACTTTAACATCCGCGGCGGCGGGAGTGAATAAAGCGAGTCCTGTTGAACTTACAGCTATGGCCGTAAATTCGGGCTGGGGATCGGCTATTGCCAGAAAAGTAAAGAGAACAGAAGCTGTTGTGGTTAGTGTTTTGGAAAACCACAAAAGGCCATTTTTTCCGGCAGGGTTATTTACAGAAATACGAAGGTTGACGATCGCATCCCCATCATGCTTTTCGATGATTTTGTTGAGTCGGTTGGATATATCTTCACTGTTTTTGATCTCAATCATTGAAGAAATACCCCACTTTGTAAAGGTGAAGCTGAAATCCTTTAAGGCTTCGTACTGATCTTCCGTTGTAAGCTGATTCTGTTGAGTGTAAAAGCTGTTGGTTTGTGAGACGGGGTATTGCACATCTGTGGCACTCACAGCTATTTTTGCACCCACCGAGCATCCGGATGTAAGAACTCCGGTTAAGAATAGGATTGCCAGTGAAAACAGTTTGGTGTTATTCGTTTTCATCCCGATTGGTGTTAGGTGTTATTTTATAGACAACCCCGGAATGACGAATGGTCTGTGTCGAGAACTCCCCGCCGGTTGATTCCCCACCCGTTATAGCTCCGGCAATTACCGTTCTCAAGAATCCCCAAAAAGTCATTCCCTGTTCCACTTCAACCTGGAAAACACCATCTGCAATGAAGTGATAGGGGTTATCATCCAGCGAACGGTAAATGGTTGTCGTGATATTTTCTTCAACGTATTCATCTCCACCTAAAGTCACCGCAATGTTTTCTGCTTCAGAATACACAGCGTCCTCAGAATGGAAGCGATAATATCCACTAATTACACCCAGGGTATCCAAAGGAACAGTTGATAAATGGGACCCCATTTGTATGGGCTGATTGGAGGTTTCATATTCCAGCGTATGCCAGGTTTTACATCCCGTAAATAACAGGCCAAACAGGCAGGTAGTGATAAGGAGGTTAATCTTGTTATTCATCCGGCGTCCTTATAGTTAGCAACATTCGGTAGCTCGATTATGCAACAATTTCAGAAAAAATACTACTGATAGTTTCTGTATAGAAAAGGGTGCTATTTGATCAGCGCAAACTTCCTGACTTCAGTTTGACCGTCAACAGTAAGCCGATAAAAGTAAATACCGGATGAAAGTCCGCTCCCGTCAAATAGCAGAGAATGTTCGCCGGCAGGTAACCGGTTTCCATAAAATCCCTTCACTTTCTGTCCGCGGGCGTTATAAACGGAGAGTTGTACAAAGCTTGCTTCTGAAAGCCTGAAGGCAATGGAAGTAGTAGGGTTAAAGGGATTGGGATAGTTCTGAAAAAGGGTGAAATGGTCGGGTTCAGAGCCTGACTCCTCTGTCTCTGTTGACGTAAGCAGGCTGCTTTCGGAATAACTGATTATGTTGATGCTTAGCGGAGGGAGCTCCATAGTTAAATTACCATCCACGCTGCCTGAATCAACCGCTGCCAAAGCATCTTGCGTCCGGAATTCATGAAATTGATACAACTGAAAGCTGTTCATGTCAGTCGGAGGAGTAATGTTTGCTTCCTTTAGGCTGTCTGTTTTGTTGATAAGAATAACCGTGATGTTGTTTTCGGAATCCAGGATTGCAAACGGCTGCACCCGGTAGCCATCCACATTCATACCCGAGTGATGCGGCAGGTCCTGTATGGGATTTTCAGTAGTGTTGATTTTGATTAGCTCGGATCCGGGCCTCAGGCCTCCGCGTTTGACCATGAGTTCCCAGCTGTAATAGGTGGGAAGTTCGTTGAAATCAGGATACCAATTGAAGATGCCATAGCCACCAATTGTTTCCCATTTAAGGGTGATATCAAAACCTCCTTTAACGCTGTGAAGCTGGGCGAGTGCCTGGTAAACTCCACCGAAAGTATTCACGTTTCTGGGATCGGTCCATAACTCACCGTCTTTGGTTCCATCTATAGTCCACAGTGCCGAGGCATTATAAGCATCCAGCAATAGTGTGGGAGAGTGGGTGGAGTTCAGCATACTCCGGATTTTCATCGGGGCTTCCTCATACCATATGGTTTTATTGATGATTGTTTGATCGGAATCATCTTTATCCCACGAAAGAAAAATATTCGAAGAAATGAAATCGAGTAAGGTATCGTGTTCGGTTTGATTGAAAACGTAATTGCCCCAATGCCCATTTTCCCACCCGTTGAATCCTGAAGGTCCCCCAACTTTTAAGTCAGGCTCAACAGCCTTAATCGTTGAAGCTGTTTGAATGAATAAATCCGCAGCATTCGAAAAGGAAATGTAATAGGGATTGTCCTGGTGCAGGTAGTTCAGCTCATCGAACAAAATGATGTACTCAATCTTATCTGCGTACCTGCCTGCCAGTTCTTCTGACAATGTAAGCCATTGATTTACTGCAGTGGTGTCATTCCACCAGGGGTTTTCCGGGGTACCGGTGTACCAATCTTCAGCCTGGAAAATACACACGATAGGCTCATAGCCAGCATCGATTACTTCATTGACCTTATTATCCAGCCCCGACCAGTTCCATTCTTCAATGTTTGGCCGGATCTGATTAGGCCTTGCCCAAATACGGACTTTTTTAATGGGAATTTCAGATAATTTTTCCTGAAGTATGGGAGAGTCGTAGGTGTTGGAGTGATATTGAATCCCGTAAAAATCATCACCTACCTGAGCTATCGCAGAATCTTCAACCGAATATTGTACAGGCTGTCCGGAAAGGACCTCTAATCCTGTAAAGGATATCCATAAAAGGGAAAGTAGAAATGTTTTACTGGTGCATGGCCGCATAAAAACACCATTTGGAGTCATTTAAATAGGTTGAACACCTAACATATGAATTTCTTTGAACTCCCTGAGTAACTCTTTACGAATTTTAAGAGAAGCATACTCATACCGAAGCGGCCACTCATTCCTTAAATTACGGAAGAGAACTCCTTTATCCGGCCGGTCGGATAAATCCCTTAATGCTTTATCATATCCCAGAATTGGGTTAAGGCGTGTGATCAGCTTGGTCAGGTCGTATTGAATATGAGCCAGGTCTTCAATCCGTTCCGGTATTTCATAATCAGCCGAACCGGAACCCAGCTCAAAAAAAGCAGCCAGCTGATCACAAATCATTTTGGTGGCATTTACTTTTGCCTGTTCAGAATAGCCGGCAATATGCGGCGTAGCTATGAAGGCATGTTTGGCTACCTCGGTATTGAAGTCAGGTTCTCTTTCCCACACATCCAGAATGTAATCCCCTATTTTCCCTTCCACATAATATTTCATCAGGGCCAGCTCGTCAATCACTCCACCCCGCGCAGCGTTGATAATCAACTTAAAGGATTTGCCGGCTAATTTTTCTTCATCCAGCCAGTGGTAGGTAGCATGAGGTCCCTTTTTACTAAGGGGAGCATGAAAGGTGAGGATGTCACAATCCAAAACCTCTTGCAGCGAAGCAGGAGTAAAATCAGGATCTCTTTGCTGCCGGGGAGGGTCGTAAAGCACACAGTCAATGTCGAAATTGGAAAGTAAGTCAACAACTGCAGACCCGGCTTTGCCAACACCGATTACCCCGATTTTTCCAAATGATTCCTTAGGCTGCTTTTTCTCTTTCCACAACAATAGGGCTGTCATTACATACTCAGCAACCGCCCGGGCATTACATCCATTGGAGCTGGCAAGGGTAATTCCTTTTCCCTCAAGGTGTTCATTATCAAGGTGATCGGTTCCGGATGATCCGGTGCCAATAAATTTCAGTGTAGCAGGCGGATTTGGGAAAGATTCTTCAGTTAAATGAGTTACCGTTCGCAACAGCATGGCATCAGCCTGAGAAAGATCCGGAATTCCCTGTGAGGGGTCGTACAGGGAGAGCTCTGTTTGGGGTGGGATAAGCTCTTTGATTTTATACAGATTTTGGTCGGCTGAAACGTGTATCAAAAAATGCTGATTGAGTGAGAAAAAAAGTTTGATTAAGCCTATACTTCAATATGGATTCAAAATACAATATAGTTTCACTTATTCGCAAAAAACGGGATGGAAAAACCCTCGAGAAAGAGGAGATACAGCATCTCATTAATTTATATACCGCCGATGAGATCCCCGATTATCAGATAAGCGCCTTCTTGATGGCGGCTTTTTTAAACGGGATGAATGATGAGGAATCGGCGGCCTTTACTGAAGCCATGCTGCATTCCGGGGAAATTGTTGATCTGTCTCACGTAGCCGGAAAAAAGGTGGATAAGCATTCAACAGGTGGAGTTGGGGATAAGCTTTCGCTAATTCTCGCGCCTATTGTAGCGGCAGCCGGAGTGCCGGTTCCTATGATTTCCGGGCGTGGACTCGGACATACGGGAGGCACCTTAGACAAACTGGAATCCATTCCCGGCTTTACGGTGGATATGGATCTCGCGCGTTACAAGGAAATCATTGGTAAACATAATTTGGTACTGGCCGGTCAAACCAAAGAAATTGCCCCCGCCGATAAGCGCCTGTATGCCCTGCGTGATGTAACAGCCACGGTAGAATCTATTCCGCTGATTGCCGGAAGCATCATGAGTAAAAAACTGGCGGAAGGTATAGATGCATTGGTTTTAGACGTGAAAGTTGGCTCCGGCGCTTTTATGAAAACAACAGAAGAAGCCATAAAGCTGGGAGAGGCACTGGTTGGAATCGGTACTCAGTTTGAGAAAGAAACCATCGCATATGTGACGAATATGAATCAGCCGCTGGGCTATAAAATCGGAAACTGGCTGGAAGTAGAAGAATGTATTGACGCCATGCACGGTAACGGCCCGGATGATATCATGGAAATTACCCATTTACTGGCGGGAACCATGATTTACCTGGGTGGTAAAGCCGGAGATGTTTCCGAAGGTATTGAGCTCAGTAAAGAGCAAATTGAAAACGGAGCCGCTTTCCGGAAATGGCTGGATATTGTGGAAGAACAGCGTGGGGATGTGGAAATGATTAAATCACCCCAAAAATACCCCAAAGCCCAATTTGAGTTTGAAATTAAGGCAAAACAGGATGGTTACGTTTCAGCTATGGATTCCTTTGAAATAGGAATGGCCTCAGTAGAACTCGGAGCCGGACGAAAAACCAAAGAAGATGACGTAGATCCGCAGGCCGGAATTGTGCTTCAAAAGAAAGTTGGAGACAAAATCTCAAAAGGTGAAACAATTTTGACCGGACTTACGAACAAGCCATCAGCAATAGACGCTGCAAGCGAGCAATTATTCGGGGCAGTTACTATTGCCGAAACTAAACCCGAAGCAGTGCATTTGGTGAGTCATACAATAGACAAAAAAGGCAGCAGGGCATTTGAGCTTTAACTGCTTGAAATACACTAATAATCGGTTAATTTAGTTTGTAGTTTAACAGGGCATTAAAAAATAAAGGAAAGTACTATGTTTCAACGATTTATCCGCGCAATCAAGTCCATGTTCGGTGGCTTAATAAGCTCAATGGAAGACCCAAAGCTCATCCTTGAGCAAAACATCCGGGATCTGAATGACCAAATTCCCCAGATGAACGAGAATATCGCTACGGTTAAAGCCAACCTGTTGATGCTCCAAAAAGAAATGAATCGGAATGAAAAAGCGATTCAGGATTTGACGGCAAAAGTGAAGTCCGCCATCCAGGCCGATCGTGATGATATTGCCGAGGGATATGCTCTTCAATTAGAGAAAGCCAAAGAAAATTATGCACACACCAAAGATCAGCTTGCCTTTGCTGAAAAAGCCTACGAAAAAGCGATTAAGGTGAAAAAAGTATTCATGCGTGAAAAAGATCGCAAAATCCAGGAAGCCAAAGAAGCATTGCGTGCAAGCGAGCGCTCCGAATGGCAAGCCAAGATTGCGGATACGCTGGAACAGTTTGAGGTTGGCGGAATTGATGCTACTCACGATGAGATGATTAACCGAATCAACGAGCAGTCTGCTAAAAACGAAGCCCGTATGGAAATCGCACTCGACAGCATTGATACTGAAACCATGGAAATCGAAGCCAATGCTGAGAAACTGCGCGCCAAGTCCTTAGTAGAGCAGTTCAAGATGGAAATGGGTGAGAAGAGCGGGTCCATCAACATTGATGAAGAAGAACCGGCTAAGGAAAAAGACAGCTCTAAAACTGTTGGCAACAAAGAAAAAAGCAGTTCATAGGAAATCGCCATGAGCAGCAAAAGTGAACAAGAACGGGAACGTCTCAAAGAAGAATACAAAGAGCACTATCGGCGTATTAAAGAGGCGAAGGAGCGGCTTAAACGAGCCGAGCAGAAAGGGAGGATCTCCCAGGCAGTCAATAACATGAATGCTGACAATCTTCTTGGGACTGTTGATGAGTTTCTCGGGAAAGTGCGCGAAAAGGTCTCTCACGTGGAGGCCCGGCTTGATGTAGCTATGGACAGCCTGGAAGACGAAGACACCACTGCAGGCAGTAAAATTAAAAAAGAAGAGCTTGACGAAGAACTGAAGAAGCAGAAAGCCAAGCAGACTCTGAAGCAAGTGAAGGCCGAAATGGGCATGCTCTATAATGAGATCGAAAAACATGCCGATGAAATCCGTACCGAGAAAACTATTGGTAATAAAAAGCCATCTTCAGATAGCAAAGATAATTCATCAGAACCTGAATCATGAGTGACGAACTGAATATCAATTATACCCGGGAAGCCTTCATGAACCCCATCAACTTAGGGGTGCTGCTGGTTTCCACGCTTACGGCTTTTTTTATGACCGGTTTGGGGGATTTCTCCAGCCTTTTACTTACTTCTGTATTCGGCCTGGAACTCATGTACCTTGGCATTGTCCCCAAATTGCCCCGCTTCCGCAAAAAACTGGAACTGAAGAAGATTAAAGAACGCCATGCAGCCAATAACGAAAAAGAGCTGTTTCAGTCGCTTGATAATAAATCCCAAAAACGATTCCTGGTACTGAAACACCTGGCTAAACTGGTACAGGAAAACTTCGAGAAATTACCATACAGCTCGCAGGGCCTGCTGGATAACATCGGGAAGAAGATCGACGAACTGCTCGGAAATTATCTGACCCTGCTTGACCTGATTAAACGCTACGAAGTGTATTTGAACACGTCTCTGGAAAGCAGCCTGAAGGAAGAAGTGATACGGCAAATTGAAGAAATCAAGACGCTGGAATCAGAGAAGCTGAAGCGCACAAAAGCCCGCCGTGTTGCCATTATGCAAAAGCGACTCAAGAAATTTAACGTTGCCAAAGAGAAATACCTGGTTTGCGAAACGCATCTGGAAACCATCGAAGATGCCGTCAGGTATATCTACGAGCAGTCTATGACCATGAGCAACCCGGAAGAGATCGGCTTCCAGCTTGATAACCTGCTGACCGAAGTAGAAGAAACTTCACAATTGATTGACGACTTAGATCAGGATATTTTACCCGAGTACACTACCGAATGGGAGAACGATCTGGATTTTGATTCCATTTTGGATGAACTCTCTGATGAGGTACAAACGGAAATAAAACCCGCTAAGAAAGTCAAAGAATAGAATATGGACCAGATTTACGAAACGCTTCTTGTAGAAGTCGATGAATCAGGCATTTGCACGCTTACCATTAACCGCCCCGATAAACTCAACGCCCTCAACAATCAGGTGCTGGATGAGCTCGATCAGGCTATTGATGACATCAAAGAGAATTACCAGGTCAAGTCGCTGGTGATTACCGGAGCCGGTGAAAAAGCTTTTGTGGCCGGCGCAGATATCAAAGAGCTGAGCTCGCTGGATCCGGTTTCCGGAGAAAAAGTATCCAAAAAAGGACAGGATATTTTTCAAAAGATTGAAGACCTGACCATTCCCGTGATTGCAGCCGTAAACGGGTATGCCCTTGGCGGGGGTTGTGAACTGGCTATGGCCTGCCATCTAAGAATTGCTTTCGAAAAGGCCGCTTTCGGGTTGCCGGAAGTTAGCCTGGGACTGATTCCCGGTTATGGCGGCACGCAGCGACTCACCCGGCTTGTAGGTCGCGGTAAGGCTCTGGAATTGATTATGACCGGCCGGCAGGTAAAAGCAGATGAGGCTTTTGAAATCGGTTTGGTAAATCAGGTGACAGAACATTCCGCGATTGATGAGGCCAAATCAATGCTGACTAAAATCATGAAGCAAGGCCCTTTAGCTATTAAAAACGCTATTAGGGCCGTTCAGGAAGCCGGTTCCGGAAAAGGATTTGAATCCGAAGCCCGGCTGTTTGGAGAATTATGCGGTACGGCTGATTTTAAGGAAGGTACCGGCGCTTTTCTTGAAAAGAGAAAACCTAATTTCTCCGGTAAATAGAAACGAACTGATTTTTGAATGAAAGACGAACCTCCATCGGGTAGCACATTTCTTTTTCTCTTCACACCTGATAAAAACGGGGTAAACTATGATTGAGTTTGCCCTGATTTTCATAACTGTTCTTCTGAGTGGCTTTTTCTCTGGATCGGAAATTGCCTTTGTTACGGCTAATAAGCTTAAGCTGGAAGTTGCTTCACGCAAGAACAACTTTCTGTCCAACTCAATTGAGTTTTTTACACGCAAACCGGAGACTTTCTTAACTACGACGCTGGTTGGGAATAACATTGTAAACGTGCTTTACGCTACGTTTATGGCCATATTTCTGGTTGAGCCTATCCAAGTGTACAGCGAAGCCTGGTTTGGTTTGGTCCCTTCTGAAATACAGATCCTGATTATACAGACCATTATCGCATCTGTGGTCATTATGTTGTTCGGGGAGATTTTGCCCAAAGCTATTTTCCGGGCATTGGCTGATAATATGATCGCCGTTATTTCGATTCCTCTTCGGATTGCCTATTACCTGTTTCGCCCGCTTATCGAAATTTCAAAGGGTTCATCCAATATCCTGATTCGCTGGCTGGTAAGCGATGCTGAGGTGGTTGAAAGCTACTATCGGAGGCAGGATGTGGAAATGATCTTCAAAGAACTGAGGGACAGCGGGGGGAGTGAAGATATTGACGAGGATGACTCCGAGATTCTGCACAATGTACTGGAGCTTTCCAATAAGCGGGTTAAAGACTCTATGATACCCCGCATTGAAATTGAAGCGGTTGAGAAAGATGCGCCTATTGAAGAAGTGCTGAATATGTTTATACAATCCGGCCATTCCAAGCTCCCGGTGTACAGGGAATCTATTGACGATGTGATTGGTGTTGTGTTTGCGCACGATTTTTTCCATTCACCCAAATCCCTGAACGAGATTATACGCCCGGTAAAGCTGGTGCCGTCCAGTAAAAAATCGAAAGCTTTGCTTACCGAATTCCGCCAGTCGAATATGTCGGTAGCCATTGTTCTGGATGAATATGGAGGGACCGCCGGAATGGTCACCATCGAAGATCTGCTGGAAGAGGTAGTAGGGGATATTCAGGACGAATATGATGTGGAAGATGAAATTATGAAGAAGCTTTCCGAAAATACCTATGTGGTAAGCGGAAATGTGGAGATTCATGAGCTGATGGAAAAATTTGAAGAAATTGAACTTCCGCTGGAACCTTCTCAGTATGATACCGTAGCGGGATTCATTATCAATCATTTAGGGCGTATTCCAAAAGTAAATGAGGAAGTGGTGATTGAGGGCAAAAAATTCATTATCAGTAAAGCCACACCCAGCCGCATTGAAACGGTTAAGCTCATTTTAATCGAGTAACAAAGTTACATAGTGACAAAGAAGCTTTGCACTATGTAACTTTGTTACTTATTCACTTTGAAACTTAAAGAATATGTTTGATCACTACCCAAAATGGTCGCGCGAATTTGCCCGGAAGTATCTGAGCAGAACCATTAATCAGTTTATACTGCACGGAAACGTTCATGACCTGGTTTCTCTGAAAACCGATGAAGGAACAGAATTTCACCGCCTTAAATCCTTTCTTTCGGATGAATTTTTCGGTGCTCGCGACTTTGTGATTTTCTACGATCGCGCTTCCGGTATCTATTTCCGGGATAAAGAGTCTCAGGCTGATTTCAATCAGGCCATTGCCGGGCGGGATAGTTTGGTGGGCACCGAATATGCCAAGAAAATGCCGAAAGACCCGGTTCGGGTGATGTCGTTGCTGGAGCAGTATTTCCGTCTCCGCCTCGATCAAAAGAAAAGTGTGGCGCTGATCATCGATTATGCCGAGACCATTGTGCCGATGAGCGACGCGGCTTCTATCGGGAATGAGGACCGGACTTCCATGGTCTATTTATCGCGATGGGCCCATGACCCTATGTTCCTGGCTTCCGATTTTACCACCGTGATGATTACCGAAAATCTGGCCGACCTGAACAAAACGCTGGTCCAAAATCCTTACACCACGGATATTAAAATTGATATCCCCGCCGAGCAGGAACGAAGAGATTTTATTGACTACGAAACCCGGGATGACACCTGGAAAGGTATTTCGGAAGTGAAACCGGAGATTGTAGCTCAACAAACGGCAGGCCTGAATTTTGTAAACATCCGAAGCGTGTTATCTCATGCCCGGGAGAATAAAGAAAAGATCACCTTTGACGGCTTATCCGAAACCAAAAAGGAACTGATTGAAGCAGAAGCATACGGACTGCTGGAGTTCGTGGAAACCGAGTATTCGCTGGATAATGTAGCCGGACATACCCATGTGAAAAAGCATTTACGCCAATCCGTTAAAGCGCTGAAAGCCGGCCGGCAGGATGTAATGCCCATGGGATACCTGGTTTGCGGTCCGGTGGGAACCGGTAAAACCTTTTTAGTGACCTGTTTTGCCAGCGAAGTGGGCATACCGATGGTGAAACTCAAAAACTTCCGAAGCCAGTGGCAGGGGGTAACCGAAGGAAACCTGGAGAAGATTCTATCTCTACTTAAAGCTATGGCCCCTGTAGCGGTTATGATTGACGAAGCGGACGCCTACCTTGGCGACCGTGATGCAAGCGGAGACAGCGGGGTTTCAAGTCGCGTATTCTCGCAGATTGCTACCTTTATGAGTGATACCACCAACCGCGGACGCATTGTATGGTTCCTGATGACGGCCCGCCCCGATCTCATGCCTATTGACTTGAAACGACAGGGAAGAGCCGAGGAACACCTTGCCCTGTTCCCGCCTCATACCAATGAAGAACGTGTGGAACTTTTTGAAGCCATGCGGAAGAAAACCGGCCTTCAGATGACTGAGAAATACATTCCTGCGGTAATCGAAGAAGGCTTTAAAACCTTTTCCGGTGCAGATATGGAAGCAGCTTTAACCCGGGCCAAATTCCGTGCAGCTGCAGAAGGCAAGAAGAAAGTAACCCCGGAAGTTCTGGATGCTGCACTGGCCGATTTCCTTCCGCCAACCTATCCGGAGGAAGTAGAGCTTCAGACTCTCAGTGCCGTCATTGAATGTACGTCCAAGGAATTACTCCCTGAACGATACCGGGATATGAACCGGGACGAGATCCTCTCTAAAATTGACGAATTGAAGTTTCGGGTGGGGTAAGGTTTAATCTCCAAAAAACTAAACTTCTGGATGAAGCAGCCTGAATAATTTGGGCTGCTTTTTTGCTATCCGGTAATGAGTGCCGTAATTCTGCTTTAGGCTGATTCTGCTACTACGGAATCAGTCGATGTTGTTATTGAAATAAGCATTCAAGTAGAAGGATCTTTTGTACTGGAAGCCGGAGCTTCCAAAAGGCGATCCGAACGAGGACGTTCGGAACGAGAACAAAATTGTAACAAACCTATGTTTCGGCTTTCTTTACAGAAATTATATCTGATTGTAGACGGGTATTATTATTTATAACATCATCTTACATATCGAGTTCTAAGAAACGATGAACCCCACCGATTAAGATTTCCACATTTTAGATGGAGGAGGAGTTAACATGTATAGACAAATTATTATATGCCTTTTGTTACTGGTTATTTCAAATTCAGGATTTAGCCAAATTGAACGCCCTGATAAAGCAAAGGGAGAGTTAAAAGTAAACGTAATACAGTCATCAGACTCAGCCGTTTATATTTTTAAGTATAACATCAAAAATTCTGAAACCAGTGAACAGGTACTTGCCTCTTTTAGTATAGCTTTAAAAGACGGTTCTTTTTATACAAAAACGGTTGATAGTCCAGAAAACAAAAAATGGTATGTAGATGGTTTGAATAAAGGTTTTATAACCGGTTCGGCTGCGAGTAAGTTTATTGAGCTTCCTCCAGAAAATGGGTTAAAGCCAGGTGAATCCATTAGTATTTCTTTTTCTTCTGAAGGCTTACCTGCTATTCATGATTTTTATACAAGAGGTTTTGCGCCTCCCATTACTTTTGAGCTGTTAGATACTTTATATGCCCAAGGGTATACCGATGAGGAAATTTTCCTGGATTGGAAAGAGGAATCTTATAAAGGAATTACCATATCTCCTAAAGAGTGGCCGGAGGATTTTGATACTTCAACATTTATAGATAGTCTCGATTCTTATCAACACCGCTCCTGCGAAGAACTGGGCTGGATTACCAACCAGGGTATCTGCAACAGCCTGCAGGTAAAACTTCGTAATGTCCGCAGACACCTTGAACGGGATAAACCCAAGCAGGCCCGGAACGTGCTCCATGCATTTATCAATCAGGTTGAAGCTCAGCGTGGGAAGCATATTACCGAAGAGGGGTATGCGCTGCTGTATTTTAATGCGGAGTATTTATTGGATAAGCTGGATTCTGGCGGGGGATACTGATATGAATTTATCGAAAGCTTTTACCCTGATCATTACAGCTATCATTGGAACGTTGCCGGCTGCGGCTCAAACCTATACCATTCCCTTTGCCAGTAAAGAAAATACGCTTCAACTGGAAGTGGTGAATTCCGGTCAGGAAAATGGACAAGGCCTTTTAGTACAAGCCGTAGAAATACCGGATTGGATATCTCTTTCAGCCGATGAACTGCATTTAGATAATATTTCATCCGGTGATAGCCAACGTGGTGCAAACCGGAAATCTGGAATTCATGGTAGTGGTAAAAATGAACATTATCATGTTTACTTCTATTAATTAGTAGACGTTATTATGAAATATCTCAAATTTATAGTGCCAATTCTGTTAGTCTATACTTCTCAAAATGTTTTTGGTCAGCAGATAATAAATCAATTAACCTTTGATACTGAAAAGGGCTATTTCAGAATAATCTATCAATGGGAAAGCAATGATTCCCTTTTTACTGGAACAGTAATGCCTGGTGATAATGTATCTCCAAGGATTTTAGCGGACGTAAAATCATTGTCAACGGGACAGTTCGAATACTCATATACCATAAATAATCAAATGGATGCACTTTACCCATTATATGAGTTTTCTATACTATTAGATGAACCTGTTAATGAAATTTTAACACCTAATAATCAATGGGATGGTAGTTATTTAAGTCGATATAGGGAGACATCTTGGGCGAAAGTTGGGGGAGATATTCCAGGAATTTCTTCTGGCGATACTTTGAATGGGTTTTCATATGTTAGTAATGGGATACCTTCTATAAAGAACAGCTACTCAAAGAATTATGTGTGGTATTCTTTTCCCTCAGAGCCTCAAGGACCTACAGGGAGGTTAGGTGAAGTGGTTGATTCATTACTCACTTTAAAAAGTGGGGTTTTGAAGAAAACCCTAGGTCCTTGGAGCCCTAATCCTACTATGAATCTTATTTCCTTTACCGACTCTCTCGAGACTTTTCGTTACCGCTCCTGCGAAGAACTGGGCTGGATTACCAACCAGGGTATCTGCAACAGCCTGCAGGTAAAACTTCGTAATGTCCGCAGACACCTTGAACGGGATAAACCCAAGCAGGCCCGGAACGTGCTCCATGCATTTATCAATCAGGTTGAAGCTCAGCGTGGGAAGCATATTACCGAAGAGGGGTATGCGCTGCTGTATTTTAATGCGGAGTATTTATTGGATAAGCTGGATTCTGGCAAGGAGGACTAAAATGGCGATACCTATTTTGTTCATACTTCTGAAGTGTGGCTGACACGTTGAATCGAATATTCGCAGATAGTACGATTGATGAGGCGTTTGGAATAACGCAAAATGCTGCTGGTGAAGTAGGAGGTTCTTTTGTACTGGAAGCCGGAGCTTCCAAAAGGCGTACCGAACGAGGACGTTCGGAACGAGAAAAACGTGGATGCTCGGAACGAGAAAAAGTAGTCAACAAGTGCTGCTATAATTCTCGGTGCTAATCACCAAAACTAATCCCAACTCCCTTAGCAGTCTGTACCAAAAAGCTGTTTGGGTCAACCAGGTTGTTACCTTTAGCGGCCTCAGATAAGGGGACAGCTACTATTTCCTGATCGATGAAGGAAACCATTTTTCCGTATTCGCCATTGATGGCAAGCTCCATGGCCTTCACCCCAAACTGGGTGGCAAGAATGCGGTCAAAGGCTTCAGGCTTACCTCCGCGCTGGAGATGACCTAACACCATTTCGCGAATGTCATGTTCAAAACCGGCCGATTTCAACTGATCAGATAGCTGATAGGCAACACCGCCCAGCCGTTGATTGCGATATCCGACTTCATCACTTTCACGGGTAACAACCGATCCTTCCCGGGGTTTGGCTCCCTCGGCAATCACAATAATGGCAAATCCGCGTCCATCTTTATACCGTTTGTTGAGTCGCTCCAGCACCTTGTTGACGTCATAAGGAATTTCCGGAATCAGGCAAACTTCCGCTCCCCCGGCTATAGCAGCATGCAGGGCAATCCAGCCGGCTCCACGGCCCATCACTTCGAGTATCATCAGCCGGTGGTGGCTGGAAGCGGTGGTAACCAGTTTATCCACAGCATCGGTGGCAATATCAACGGCGGTCTGGAACCCAAAGGTATAGTCAGTAGAGGACAGGTCGTTATCAATGGTTTTGGGAACGCCGATTACATTCAACCCTTTTTCCTGCAACTGGTGACTGATTTTCTGAGAACCGTCTCCACCGATATTAATGACAACCTCAAAGCCTTCACTTTTCAGATAATCGATCATCTCATCGGAGCGGTCTTCCGTAGTCCATGAACCGTCTTCTTGTTTGACCGGCCAGTTAAAAGGTCCGCCCTTGTTGGTCGTTTTCAGAATGGTTCCGCCTTTGGCGTGTATACCAGCCACTTTCTGATCATTTAGCCTGATAATCTCTTTAGGCGTTCGCAAAGCTCCGTTAAACGCTTCAATACTGCCATAAACCTCCCAGTCATTAGTTTGAGCTGCGCGCTTTACAATGGCACGGATTACCGCATTCAGTCCTGGGCAATCCCCGCCCCCGGTGGTGACAAGTACTTTCTTCATAGTTGTTTTTTGTCGATGAAATTTGGTCAACAAAATAAGCGATTCTGGCTGAATTAATAACAGAGAGTGGAGCTATAGAAAAGGGGTGGGCAGGCCAGACTAATGCTTTCCCCCATGCCCGCGGAGTTTATCTGTGTCCTTTTGTTGGGAAAACATAGAGTGGCAAGCAGGTTACCGAATAACGTAAAATGCTGCTGGTGAAGTAGAAGTGTCTTTTAGTGGAAGCAGGAGCTTCCAAAAGGCGTTCCGAACGTGGACGTTCGGAACGAGAAAAAAAGTGGACGGTCGGGACGAGGATAACAATAAAAGGGTGCGGGCAGACCGGCCTAACATGCCCGAAACGAAAAGGGGTTCACAGTCATTTACCTAACTGAAATCCAATTCAAAAAAAGATAATGAACGTATTAGTTATAGGAGCAAACGGACAAATAGGAAACCGGTTGGTGCATCAGTTGAAAGATACCGGGCATAATTCGGTGGCGATGGTCCGGAAAGAGGAGCAAATCAAACAGTTTAAAGAGCATGGAGTTGATACGGTGCTGGCCGACCTGGAGAAAGATTTCAGCCACGCTTATCAGGGAGTTGATGCGGTAGTATTTTCGGCTGGGTCGGGCGGAGATACCCCTAAATCTCAGACTAAGGTCATAGACAGGGATGGAGCCATTAAAGCCATTGATGAGGCAGAAGAATCGGGTGTTAAGCGGTTTATTATGGTGAGTGCGCTCAAGGCCAATCGTGATCCGGGAACATGGTCGGAGCCTATGGAGCACTATTACGATGCCAAAGCCAAAGCCGATGAGCATCTCAGAAATTCCGATCTCAGCTACACGGTGCTGATGCCGGGCCGGCTAACCAATGAGAGTGGTACAGGGAAAGTAGAACTGAAGGAGCGGATTGAGGCCATTGAAACTAAAACCATAACCCGGGATGATGTGGCATCGGTTATTGTGGAATTGCTGGATGAGGAACAAAGCTTTGGGAAAAGCCTGGAGCTGCTTCAGGGTGAGACTTCCATTAAACAAGCCATTTCTGACCTGAGCTAAAGTTAGCAGATATAAAAAACCCCGGATAACGATCAGAAATCCGGGGCTCAGGGTATAATACGAGTAGTTTTAGAAATGCTAAATAACTACTTATTCTACAATTAGTTTACCTTTCATCAGCGCGTAGTGGCCGGGGAAGCTACAAATGTAATCGTAGGTTCCGGCTTCGGGAGCTGTAAACTCGATGGTTGTTTCCTGTCCGCCACCAATCAGTTTTGTGTGTACAATTACATCATCGGTGCCTTCAGGGATGTATTCGTTGCCAGCGGCTTTAGATGCAGCTGCTCCGAAGGTCTGAATGTCAACGCCTTGCTTTAGCAGTACCCAGTTGTGGCCCATAGCAGCTTTTGGAAGTTTTCCAACATGCTTAAGGGTTAGTACAACAGTTTGTCCTGCTTCTACTTTAATTTCGCTTAAGTCAAATTGCATCCGGTCGTTACTCTCGATGGTTACTTCAACCTTATCCTGAGCCTGGACCATATTTGTGAATGCAAGAGCAAAAATTGCTAATAATGAAAATAGAGTTCTCATAGTATTCGTCTGTTTTTTAGTTGCGGTACCAAATGCGGTTACCGACCTGTTTTAATTTTGTCGCTCAAAAACTAACCATGTTTTATGAATATTTTGTGAAGGTGATCCAAAAAGTATTTACTCTTACTGAAACGTTAACCTAACGGTGCAAGAAATGGATTTTATACGATGGGGAGTTTTAAGTACAGCTAAAATTGGGGTAGAGCAGGTGATACCGGCTATGCAAAAAGGAGAGCTATCAAAAATATCGGCTATATCATCAAGAGATGTGGACCGGGCAATAGAAGTGGCAGATCGGCTGGGTATTGAGAAGGCGTATGGGTCCTATGAAGAACTTTTAGAGGATGAAGAAATTGATGCAATTTATAACCCTCTTCCCAATCATCTGCATGTACCCATGACCATTAAAGCACTGGAAGCAGGCAAGCATGTGCTTTGTGAAAAACCCATAGCAATCGATCTGGCAGAGGCTGAGGAGTTGGCAGATGTAGTAAGAAGTTTTCCTGAACTTAAAGTGATGGAGGCATTCATGTATCGTTTCCATCCACAGTGGCAGGTGGTTAAGCAATGGATTGATGATGGAGAAATTGGTGCAATACAAACCATTCATTCCTCTTTCACCTATTACAATGATGATCCTGAAAACATCCGAAACAAAGCAGATATGGGCGGCGGCGGTTTATTGGATATAGGCTGTTACTGTATTTCAGCTTCCCGTTATTTATTTGAGGAAGAACCTATTGATATAAAAGGGGAGGTAGAAATTCATCCGGACTTTGGAGTTGATACTATAGCTTCAGGCGTTCTCAGGTTTACTAAAGGAACAGCCACATTTAGTTGTTCTACCCTGGCCAGTCCCGATCAAAAGCTCATCATTTATGGAACATCGGGTATTATTGAAATGGATATACCTTTCAACCCGCAGGAAAGCCCGGCTTCCATAAGAATTACAAGCGGTGGACAAGTTCTGAAAGAGAAAACATTACAAGCTAACCATTACACTCTCCAGGGAGATGCTTTTTCTAAAGCCATTATCGAGAATAGGGATGTTCCGACTCCTATAGATGATGCCGTTGCCAGCATGAAAGTTGTTGACGCGCTGCTTTCCCTTCACAAATAGATTAGAATTTCTATCTCTGATCTGATTTAGTCACGGAAGTAGAATTCTATCCGGCTGTTTTTTATGGGAAAAGTATAGTCTTAAAATTACTAACCATTAAGTTCAACCATATGGTTGAAAAAGTCTATTTTCCAGTTTAGATTTTATGTGGAATCAATTAAAAGACAGATATGACTGATAAAGAAAAGGACACAGAAGAACTGATTTTTGAAGCTGCATCCCGCGTATTCCAAAAGGACGGATATGCCGGTGCCCGCATGCAACAAATTGCTGATGAAGCGAACATCAACAAGTCGATGTTGCATTATTACTACCGCAGTAAAGACAAACTGTTCAGGGCGGTTTTCCAGCAGCAACTGGCTCACTTTTTTCCCACCATATTTGAAATTTTAGGTTCAGAGCTTACACTGGATAAGAAAGTGCCACGCCTGATTGATGCCTACTACAATTTCCTGCAAGACAACCCCAAAGTAGTGCAGTTTATCATACAGGAAATGAATAATCATCCGGATGAATTCAAGCGGTTTATGAGTGAAAAGAATATCCATCCACCCAAAAGCTTTGGTGAGCAAATTAAGAAAGAGATTGAAGCCGGGAATATGGATCCGGTAGAACCGCGGCAACTGCTGATTAGTATGGTCGGCCTGATTCTATTTCCTTTTATAGCCCAGATGATGGTAAAAACGGTTTTTGACCTGAAAGAACAGGAATACCTGAAGTTTCTAAAAGACCGGAAATGGTTCCTTACTGATTTTATCCTGAACGCCATAAACTACAGAAAGCCATGAACACGTTTCTCGCTTCGTTACTGATATTCACGTTTGTGAATCAAAGTGCCCCTTCAGATTCAGTTCCACTGAACTACTGCTACCAACAGGCGGAAGAATATTATCCGGCGGCAAAGAATGTGGCGCTTCAGGAAAAGATTACAGAGCTAAATATCCGGATTGCGAATACGGGTTATTACCCACAGCTTTCTGTTAACGGGAGGGCGAGTTATCAGTCGGAAGTAACGGAATTCGGGTTGCCGGGAGGAGGTCCGCCTCCGGTTAGTAAAGATCAGTATGAAGCTTCCATACAGCTTAGCCAGAACATTTATAACGGTGGGGTAACGGCTATCAGGAAAGATCTGGAGCGGACACAGGGAATGCAGGAAGTGCTTTCCACAAAGGTGGAACTTCAGCAGGTAAGAGCACAAATTGATCAGGTGTATTTTGGGATTTTACTTTCACAGCAGCAGATGGAAGCCACAAAATTGATGATCTCGGAATTAGACGAACGCCTCGAAAGTGTTCGATCCAAAGTTGAAAATGGAGTTCTGCTGAAAAGCCAGCAGTTGATCCTGGAAGCCGGACTCATCAAAGCAAAGCAGGATTCGGCAAGCATCATGGCGAATATCAAATCCGGATATCTGGTATTGGGAGAATTGATAGGGGAAAAGCTAAACCCTTCCACTAAACTGACACTTCCTGATCCGGTTTCTGAAGGTGTAATGACTGATTTGGCAAGACCGGAAATGGCCTTGTTTGAAAATTCGGTGAAAGCTTTGGAGCAGCAAAAAAAATTGGCTCAAACCGGAAAAATACCACGCATTTCGGCATTTGGAACCGCTGCTTTTGGTCGTCCGGGCCTAAACTTCCTGAACAATGATTTCCATGATTACTACATGGTGGGCCTGCGTTTAAACTGGAATTTGATGGACTTCCTGAATGCCGATGAGCAGAATGAAGTGCTGAACATCAGGCAGAAAACCATCCGGCAAAACGAACAATCATTTACCCTTCAGCTTCAGACCCAATTGAGTAGAATTGAAGAGCGAATCAAGGCCATTGAAGAGAACATTACCCGTGATAAAGAAATCATCGAAATCAGAGAGCAGGTAGTAGCTGAAAGTTCCAATCAGCTTGAGAATGGGGTGATTACGGCAACGGAATACATCACCGAGCTAACCAATGCCAACCGGGCCCGGCTCTCTTTACTCACAAATGAAATCAAATTAGTTCAGGCCCGGGCTGAGTATCGAACGGCTCTGGGATTAAATCTCGAATAGAAATTTTAACACAGGAAAGGTTATGAAACAGAAGAAAATATACACATCCCTTATTCCAATGGCGTTCTTGCTTTTTTTAGTGGTCGGATGCAGTCAGGATCAAACATCGGATGCCTATGGGCAGTTTGAGGCGGAGGAAGTTACCGTGTCGGCTGAAACCTCAGGAATACTTAAGAGTTTTACCGTGCAGGAGGGTATGAAACTGGAAGAAGGCCAAAAAGCAGGTCAGGTAGATTCAACACAGCTGGCCCTTCGAAAGGATGAGCTATTAGCTTCGGTGGCTTCCATCCGGACAAATATTGCAAAACTGGAGGCACAGGCCGATGTGTATCGCGAGCAGTTGAATACAGCTCAGAAGGATCTGCAGCGCTTCACCAACCTGAAACAAAACAATGCCGCCACCCAGCAGCAAATCGACCAGGCACAAGGACAGGTAAACGTGCTGAATAAGCAGATTAATTCGGTGGAAGTACAAAAGCAATCTGTTTACGCAGAGCTGCAAACAATGAAAGCCCGGATAGCTCAGGTCGAAGATCAGATAAAAAAAACGCAGATCATAAACCCGGTTTCAGGAACGGTGCTTTCGAGCTTTGCGGAGCAGGGGGAGTTAGTCACAACCGGAAAGCCTCTCTACGAAATCGCCAATTTAGAGGAAATGATCTTAAGGGTGTATGTGTCGGGTGCGCAGCTGCCAAATGTTATTCTGGGTGAACAGGCAGAGGTCTTAATTGACAAGAATACGGAGGAGAATGAATCGCTTACCGGCGTGGTAAGGTGGATTGCTTCCGAAGCGGAGTTCACGCCAAGAATGATTCAAACCAAAGAAGAACGCGTGACGCAGGTGTACGCGGTAGAGATTACCGTTCCAAACCCGGATGGCAAGTTAAAAATTGGAATGCCGGGAGAGGTAAACTTCAGGTAATTGAACAGCGTGGTAAACATATCGTCAGTTTCTAAGTGGTTTGGTAAGGTCCGGGCTTTGAAGGAGGTTTCTTTTGAGGTGAACAAAGGTGAACTCTTTGGAGTGATCGGGCCGGATGGTGCCGGTAAAACCACGCTGTTCCGGATTATAAACACCTTGCTTGTTCCCGATGAAGGTTCTGCCACGGTATTGGGTAAAGATGCAGTGAAGGACTACAAGCAAATCAGGCCATTGTTGGGATATATGCCCGGCCGGTTTTCCCTGTACCAGGATTTGACGGTGGAGGAGAACCTGAAGTTTTTCGCCTCTGTTTTTGGAACTACTATAGATGAGAATTATGAACTGGTGAAGCCTATTTACAGTCAGCTCGAAAAATTTAAAACCCGGTTGGCAGGAGATTTGTCCGGCGGGATGAAGCAAAAGCTGGCACTGAGTTGTGCCCTCATTCATAAGCCAAAGTTGTTGTTACTGGATGAACCGACCACCGGAGTGGATGCCGTTTCACGAAAGGAATTCTGGGAAATGCTGCAGATCCTGAAAAAAGAAGGGATCACCATCATCGTATCCACGCCGTACATGGACGAGGCAGACTTGTGTGAAAGAGTGGCACTGATTCAGGAAGGGGAGATTTTGCAAATTGATACCCCGACAGCCATCGTAGATTCCTTTGAACGTACGTTGCTGGGCATCAAAGCAGCTAACACCTATGCGTTACTCAATGCTCTTAAATCGTATCCTCAGGCGCATTCGGTTCAACCCTTTGGCGAGTACGTTCATTATACAGAAAAGACCGGTTCTCCCAATTTAGTGGCGTTAAAAACCTACTTGTTTGACCGGGGATTAGAACAGGTTGAGATCAAGCCCATCAAACCAAATATTGAGGACAGCTTTATGGAGCTGATGCAGGCCAAAGGTGAGGGAGCCCATGTCTGAGCCGGCCATTCAAACCGAAAACCTAACCCGGAAATTTGGTGATTTCACCGCGGTGGATAACATCACCTTTGAAGTGGAAAAGGGTGAGATCTTCGGGTTTTTGGGAGCCAACGGAGCTGGAAAGACGACAGCCATGCGTATGCTTACCGGACTGCTTACTCCAACTTCGGGCAAAGCATTGGTATCGGGCAAGGATGTTTATCGGCAGGCGGAGGCCATCAAGAAAAAAATCGGGTATATGAGTCAGAAGTTTTCGCTGTATGATGATCTAACCTCCGAAGAGAACATCCGGTTTTACGGGGGCATTTATGGGATTCCCGATAAAGAACTATACCGTAAAATTGACGAGGTAATCAATTCACTTGGACTGAAAGATGTACGGAAAAAGCTGGTTCGTTCTTTACCCTTAGGCTGGAAGCAGAAGCTGGCCTTTTCCATAGCAATACTCCACAATCCCAACATTGTGTTTCTGGACGAGCCTACCGGCGGAGTTGATCCGGTTACGAGGCGACAGTTCTGGGAAAAGATATACGAGGTTTCAGACCGGGGAATTACGGTTTTTGTGACTACGCATTACATGGATGAGGCAGAATATTGCGACCGGATTTCCATTATGGTTGACGGACGGATGGATGCCATCGGTTCACCCCGCGAACTAAAAGAGAATTTCGAATCAGATTCTATTGAGGATGTGTTTATAAAGCTGGCTCGCGGTGCCGAGAGGGGGGAAGGATGAATGCTTTTTCCGGCTTTGTGATTAAGGAGTTTAAGCAGATCTATCGTGATAAGCGTACGCTAACGGTGCTTTTTGGAATGCCCATCATTATGCTGATCCTGTTTGGTTTTGCAATTAGAAATGAAGTGACCAACGCTCAGATCGGGATTTTGGATTTATCGAAGGATGAAGTAACCCGAACCCTCACCCAAAAACTGGAAGCTTCGGCATCTTTTGAAGTCCGGGCCTATTTGCAAAGCTATGAGGAAGTGGAAGGGCTGTTCAGAGAGGGTAATATCAAAGAAGTGGTGGTGTTTGAACCGAACTTCAAAGAGAAGTTAGTCGGGGAACATACAGCTCAGGTGCAGGTGATTACCGATGCCACCGACCCGAACCTTGCGAACCTGGTTCAGTCTTACACGGCCAATATCATCCGGGATTATGTGGGGGAGTTAAATGATAACGGAGATATACGAAAGGCCGGACTAAACCCCCGGGTCCGGATGATGTACAATCCAGAACTGAGAAGTGTAAATCTGTTCGTACCCGGATTGATTGCCGTAATACTTATGCTTATTTCCGCCCTCATGACCTCCATCTCCATCACCCGCGAAAAGGAGATGGGGAATATGGAAATCTTGCTGGTATCACCGCTCAAGCCAAGGCATATAATTATTGGAAAAGTATTGCCGTACCTGGTGCTTTCGGTGGTGAATGTAGTCACCATTTTGGTGCTGGCCCGGTTTGTGTTTCAGGTTCCCTTTCAGGGTTCCTATTTCCTGTTTTTCATGGAAGCAACCTTATTCATTTTAACAGCCCTGGCACTGGGGGTATTCATTTCATCAGCGGCTAATAATCAGCAAACGGCGATGATGGTTTCTTTGGCAGGCTTGCTGCTTCCAACGGTGTTGCTGTCGGGCTTCATTTTTCCCGTTTCAAGTATGCCGCTTCCGCTTCAGTGGATTTCTCATATCATCCCCGCCAAGTGGTTTCTGATTATCGTAAGAGACATCATGCTGAAAGGATCAGAGTTTTTATTTATCTGGAAAGAGACGCTTATTCTTGCCGGAATCACCGTGTTCTTTATGGCTCTGAGTATGAAAAAATTCAAGGTGAGGCTACAATGAATATCATCCGGGTTTTACTTCGCAAAGAGTTCCTGCAGATTTTTCGTAACAAAGCGATGTTGCCTATCCTGTTTGTGATGCCGGTGGTTCAGCTCCTGGTTCTTTCCTTTGCCGCAACCTATGAGCTGAAAGAGGTTGACTTTGCCCTGATTGACAGGGATCAGTCCGAACTTTCCAGGGAGCTGACGGCGAAATTTCAGGCTACCGGCTACTTCACCCTGAAGCTGGAAACATTTGACCGGGAGGAAGCACTTGATGCTATGAATGCGGGCTTGGTTAAGATGATCATTCACATTCCTTCTGAATTTGGAAAGGATGCCTCAACCGGAAAGCAGGCAGATCTGCAGCTGATAATTGACGCTGTGGACGGCAGTACGGCCGGTCTTATTCAATCATACAGTGCATCTATCCTGAATGATCTGAACACCGAAGTTTTGACTAAGCTAAATATTGAACAGGCGGGGCAGCAGATTAAACAAGCCAAATCAATAAATATCATCCCCCAAAACTGGTACAATCCGAACCTGGATTATATAACCTATATGGTGCCGGGCATTTTGGTGGTGCTTGTTTCCATGATCGGCGTGTTTTTATCGGGGATGAATATTGTCCGGGAACAGGAGATTGGAACCATTGAACAGCTGAATGTAACACCCATCCGCAAATACCAGTTTATGATCGGGAAGCTGCTTCCATTCTGGGTGATTGGAATGGTGGATTTACTCATTGGCCTGGCCCTGGCCCGCTATGGTTTTCAGATTCCTTTTTTGGGTAGCCTTGCAACGGTGCTGGTGGTAGCGGGGATCTTTTTGATTGTTATTCAAGCGCTTGGACTTCTTATTTCAACGCTGACCCACACCCAGCAGCAGGCTATGTTTATTGCCTGGTTCATTATGGTCATTTTTATACTGATGGGCGGATTGTTCACTCCCATTGAAAGCATGCCGGAGTGGGCACAACAGCTGACACTGGCTAACCCGGTGGCTTATTTCATTAAGATTATGCGGATGGTGTTATTGAAGGGGGCCGGCTGGAAAGAAATTCAGTTTATGGTTTATACACTGATCGGGATGGGTAGTGTGTTGCTGCTGATCTCCATCAATCGCTATAAGAAAACGACGGGCTGAGGCCCGAATATTGAATATTGAACACTCAACAATGAATATTGAAGTGAATCGAGTCATCCTGAGGCTTTTGCCGAAGGATCTTCATATGTTCAATTGGTAATGGGGTGCCGGTTAGCTGATTCAGTTCTCAATCAAACTTGGGATGGATGATCAGGTTTTTGTAGGCGTGAACCATGGTTTCCTGGGATAAACCGGCGAAGTACATCATAAAGATAACCAGGTTGGCGAAGTTCACCCGAAAGTAGCCGTTGTTGTCGTATTTACGGGCAGAGACGGTGGCGTTTTTGGGGATAATACGAAACCCGGCACGAGACTGGATTTTCTGAATTAAATCGTAATCCTCCATAATCATAAAATCTTCCCGAAAGCCGCCTAACTCGTCAAATAAGTCTCTTTTGATGAACAGGGTTTGATCACCGCCCCGGCACATCAAACGGTCAAAACGGGTACAGTAGGCATTGATTTTTAAAAGGGGATGGTTCCTATCAAACCGGTAGCGGTAACAACCGGATTCATAGCCCTGAGTCAAAGCCTCCTTAATATCATACCGAAAGGTGGCCGGAGGAAAGGTATCGGCATGGACGAAATAGAGCACCTCTCCGGTTGATTTTTTTGCACCGAAATTCATTTGGGCTGCGCGGCCTTTTCTGGGTGACTTTAGACAGGTAAACCCATTTTCCTCAACAATGCCAATGGTTTTGTCAGAGCTGCCTCCATCCACAACCAATAGTTCATCGGAAGGGCCTATGGCATCACTCAAGTGAATCAATAAATCCAATATGGAGTTTTCTTCGTTATATGTAGGGACAATGATGCTCAGCATTTCACAGTAAGATTAATCGGCTTTGGATAGTCAATACGATGTGTTGGGCTTGACAGATGTTTTAATATTCAAAAAGAATAACAAAATGAAGAATATACTTTTTAGTGTTTTATTAATGGCCGGAGTCCTGGCCTCAGTTGATGGTCAGGCGCAGGATGAAATATCGGCAGACTCCTTAAACCTGGATGCAATGACTTACGCCGAACTTTCCGAGCAAATGATTGAGAATCTCAGACAGGGCAAATCAACAAAAGCGATTCAGGAAAAACTAGCGAATGTATCCGAAAAAGAGTTAAAGGAAAGCCTGGATTCGGAAGGAGAACGGAAGGCATTTTGGCTGAATGTATATAACGCCTACGTGCAAATTATTTTGACTGAAGATCCGGAGTTGTTTGAGGACCGGGATTCGGTATTTGGTTATAACTTTTTCTCATCCCCCCAAATAACCATTGCCGGAAAGGATGTAAGCTTTGATGATATTGAGCATGGCATTATCAGAAGATCCAAAGTTAAAATTTCCGGTGGGTATGCCAGCAATCCATTTCCCGGTGGATATGAAAAGAAATTTCGATGGGATGAAGTTGACCCCCGCATTCACTTTGCACTCAATTGTGGAGCTGCAGCCTGTCCTTATATCGCCGCCTACGATCCGGACCGGGTGAACGAGCAGCTGGACATCACCACGAAACAATACCTGGAAAAAACAACGGACTATTATCCGGAAGAAAACAGGGTAGTCGTAAATAAGCTTATGAGCTGGTTCCGTGCTGACTTTGGTGGAAAAAGCGGAGCTGTACAAATGCTTAAAGATTATGAAATCGTCCCTCAGGATGCCGACCCTTCCGTTGAATTTAAAGAATACGATTGGACGCTGGAACTGGGTAATTATAAAGATATCTGATTAAAAGGCTTCGCCGATGGTGAGCACAAAACCACTTACTCCCGGGCCGAAGCCGGCATCCAGCCGAATGTTGACCTTGCGGTTTTCATCAATCATGTAGCGTAACCCCGGGCCAAGGGTCCATTTCAGGTTTGTCAATGGGAAATCAGAGAGGTTTTGGGCTACATTCCCCACCGATGCGAAAATGACTGCGCCAAACCGTTTATACACAGGAACCCTATATTCAGCTTGAGTAGTCAGGTACACCTTATCGCGATATCGGCCCTCGAGGTAACCGCGCATTTGCTTTGGTCCGCCCAGCAATGCCAGCTTCTGAAACGGCACGTTGCCACCGGTAAATTTGCTCACAAAATTAAACCCGAGGGTATGATCGTAAGCGTTGGTATGGAACGTTCGGGCATCCAATGAAAGCTGAAAAAAGTCATAATCGCTCCCGGTCCAAGACTGATCTATGAGTCCCTGAAGCTCCAGGTAGCTTCCGGATTCTGTATAGAAAATATTGTCTCTTGTATCAAACACAGATGATATACCGATGCCGGAGTGAGTACCACCCGCGGTTCCTGTTGGGTTATTGGTATCCAGTAAGCCTCCGGATTGAATGTTAGTCATATCGTAACGGTCGTACCAATAGCTTACCCCGGCATAGATATTTCTGCTGACCTTATGAAGCGCGTTTATCTGAATGCGGGGAAAGTTAACCCGGTAGGTTTCTTCGTTACTTTCCGGGGTGTTGCTTCCTATCCCGTAATATTTGTAGGTATATCGATAGTATCCAATTTCTCCATCCAGCCGCCAGTTATTCTGTTGAAGATAAAGCTCATAAGGAAAGTAAAGGAGGAGCTGTTTTTCCAGAGTATAGGCTGCCCCGAAGTTGATTTGAGATGGTTTGCCTGAATCCAGGTTGTTTTCAAAATCGAAGGTGAAGATACCGAGTCCACCTACGGCAAAACTCGTCTCTTCAGTGTAGAAAACAACAGGGAATCCTCTCAAAGCTTGGTTTTTAACTTGGGCACTTAGTGGCTTTGATAATACACAAAGAATAAGACCAAGAAGAATAGTGCCTGAATAAGTTCGCATTCATAACCTCAGTTTTGTGAGATTAAAGAGGGATATTTACGGTGATCTCCGTCCCCTCATTCTTTTTGGATTCTATCAAGAGGGAACCGTTTACGGATTCAATCAGGTGTTTAGCCAGCTTGAATCCAAATCCAAAACCTCGCTCGTGCCCGGTTCCTTGTGTTGAACGTCCGCGGTTGCTCATAATTTCCTTTATTTGCTCATCGGTCATGCCCACACCACTGTCTTTGATTACACCAATCAGCTCTAAATCAGGCTTTTTGATATCCAGGTTCACCTCTACATTTCCATTTTCCGGGGTGAATTTGATAGCGTTGGAAATCAGGTTCCCGAATATCTGCAGTAATTTATGCTTGGGAAAAGTAAGTCCCTGATGACCATTACTTATCACTACATTATAATCTATGGACTTATTGAGCGCCTGGGGTTTATAGAGATTTTCAAGTTTCTTCTGTAAAATTTCGAGGGTAAGCTGGTTTTTGAGGAGCTTTGTTTGATCTGATTGATCATCATAGGTACTTAGAATCTCATCCGCTAAATCCAGCACCGATCGCCCGCCTTTGTTGATCAACTCCAGAAGCTGCATGAATTCTTCCATTTTGCTTTCCTCGGCCTGGTCGCGAAGGATTTCAGCAATACCAATAATTCCTCCAATCGGCCCGCGGATATCATGACTTACTTTGCGCTGTATTTCCTTAAGCTCATCCACGCTGTGGCGCATCAGCTTCAGTTTCTGCTCATATTCAATTCGGGTGATGACCTCATTCGCAATGATTTTCAGAAATGATTCTTTCTCAGGAGAAAGGTCATGTTCATCGGTATCCATTACACACATAGCCCCGATTCGGTGGCCATCCGGAGATTTGAGTGGCACTCCATAGTAATACTTTATATGAGGGGAGTTCTTGACATACTCTTTATCCTTAAAGCGTTCGTCTTCCGTCATGTCTTCCACCTCAACGGAATCATCATCGAGTATCACATACTGGCAAACGGTTTCTTCCCGGGGAGTTTGAAGTACATCAAGTCCCACTTTCGAAACCGTCCACTGGGTGGTTGTATCCAACAGGTTGATGAGTGAAATGGGAGTGCCGGCCACATGAGCTGCAAGCCGGGTTAAATCATCTAATTTCCCGTGAATTTCCGAATAGTCAATATCATATTCAGATAGTTTTAAAGCTCGCTCAAATTCGTTTTCAGGGATCAGAGCTGAAGTGTCAGACATAAAATGCTAAAGGCCTATTGTTTTGAAAGATTCCAAACGTCTACGCGATCTAAAGCAATATACGGAACGGCTATATGATTCAGATTGGTGTTAATTCCGATATCGGCCGGTCGGCCAGTGGTTTTGATCAGGATTGTGCTTTCAGAGCCGTCAAAATAACGGATGCTGGAATCCTGCTGGCTGGCAGCCAATAAATTTGACTGAAGAAACTCGATGCCGTCAAAATAACCGCCTTCCAGGGCTGCGTATTCGTTCAAATCATCCGAACTGCTGAAAGAACGGAAAATTTGATCACCACCCCACGGAGCCAAAACAAACTGTTGATTCCCGGGATTCAGTGTTATTCCATTGGGAGCTTCGGGAAGTGAGTCCAGATAAATGGAAGGCGTGCCGGCTTCAACTTTAAAAACCCGGCTGGTCCCGGTATCTGTCACAAACAATGTGCCTTCCGCATCGGCTGAGATATCATTCAAGAAGCCAATTTCAAAATCCGAAAAATCAATAAAAGCCGTTTGTTCACCGGTTGATTTATCAAAGCCGTGTACTCCCAGAACATCCGCGGCCCATAGTGTGTTTTCAATGATGAACATGCCTCTTGGAGCATGAAGGGGAGCATCAGCAGTGCCGGTCATGAATTTGAGATTCAGGATATTTCCCTCTGCATCCGCTTTAGTTATAAAACCGGTGGAGTCCTGCGTGTTCCCGCCTCCGGTAAAATTAGAAATGAAATAGATATTTTGCTCAGGGTCAAAACGAACAGCCTCGGGGCCATCCAGTCCGCTAATGGTAAAGGCGATATCAGTGGTATCCTGAACGGTTTCCCAGTTGACCGGTGTCGTTTTTGTCTCATTAGCCGTACAGGAAATAAAAAAACCGGTAAGTAACATCATTAAACATATACGCATCATAGGATCTATTTAGTTAAAGTTGACCTGAAGGGTAGCTTGCATAAAAGTGCAGTGCTGAACAAAAGAAATGAAGATACTCTTTTATGAATTGAAAACGGATATATCTCTAATTTCAAAGAAATCTTCCTGATCAGCATCGGTGTTGATAACGATTCCTCCTATCAATAAGAGGGGACTATTTCCCAGGTTTTCGATACAGGCAGATACTATATCAGTGAGCTCCCTCTTTATTTGGTGGTAAGCAATATCGGTGATTTTTAAGATCTGATTGTCCGCTTTTTTGATGTCTTCGTAATTCTCAATCAGCAGCTTATTAACCTGGCCCTGCTGGTAGTCATCATGAGAAATCATCAATACGTTGCCGGCTTTTACACTCTCGAGTCCGGCAACCAAAGAACCGCAACAGGTAGAAGATTCAGCCTGACCTTCCCGCATTAATTCGCCGGCGGTGCCATTTTTTGAAATCCCGATGTGAGGCCCGAACACAATAACAGCACCGCCATCATCCGGGATATGGCTGGCAAAAGCACGAAATCCGGTTTTCCCGGTAAAAGGGATTCCTGAAATACCCCCAAACCGAAAGGGGCCGGGTGCGGCAAAATGACGGCTCATTCCGTCCAAAGAGTTGTTGACCTCGTCACTGCAAACCGAGGTTCCCCATATGCATTGTTCGGGACGCATTCCGTGTTTCTCTATCTCTTTCAGAATGTTCTTCTCAACTAAAGAAAGAGGTTCAGCTTCGGAATAGTGCTTGGTAATGTACTGCATGCTTTTGATGGTCAATTCATGAATTCGGCCGTTAATCTAATCATAACACGGCACATTGTATAGGGGATTCGTTTGGTTTCAAACTAATACAAGCTAAAAACGGGGTAGAAAATTAATTGGGTGAAATCTCATAACAGAAGGTTTTTATATGTATCTTAGGGGCTTACTGAATTTGTGAGTTCGCGATAAGACTGGAACAACCCGGTTTTCGAGAGAAAACCTTTCAGGTTTATAGAACCTTGCTGGCCTTTATGAATCAAGCAGTCGTGCTTGCCTCTTGTCATTAGCTCACCTTACCAATTAATGATTCCGGGCAAGATCAACGCGCAGCACAAATTTCTTTGTACGGGATAAAACCGAATACAATTTATGTCATCGTTCAAAGAACTGGGCTTATCGCCCGAAATATGCCAAGCCGTTGAAGATCTTGGCTTTGAAACCCCAACCGAAGTACAGTCCAGGGCTATCCCTACCATTCTGGCTTCACAGCGCGACCTGATTGCGCTTGCCCAAACCGGAACGGGTAAAACCGGCGCTTTTGGTATGCCTGTACTTCAACAGGTTGATGCCAACTCAAACAATGTGCAGGTACTGGTGTTATCACCAACCCGCGAGCTGGCTATTCAAATTGCCAAAGACCTTAAGTCATTCGCCAAGCATCAAAAAGGAATTAAAACAGTGGCCGTGTATGGCGGAGCTAATATCTCTACCCAAATTCGCGCACTTAACAACGGATGCCAGGTTGTAATCGGAACTCCGGGCAGAATGCTGGACCTGATTCGTCGCCGTAAACTGGACGTAACCAACGTACGTTCTCTGGTACTTGATGAAGCTGATGAAATGCTGAATATGGGCTTCCAGGATGACCTGGATGCTATTTTAGCGGACACTCCCAAAGGAAAACAAACGCTGCTTTTTTCTGCTACCATGCCGAAGCAGATTTCCAAAATGGCGCGGAAATACATGAACAATCCTGAAGAGATTGAAGTAAACGCCCGCAACTCGGGTGCCCTCAATGTGGAGCACCATTACTACATGGTTCACGCCAAAGACCGGTATGATGCCCTCAAGCGAATTGCGGATGTAAATCCTGATATTTATGGGATTATTTTTTGCAGAACACGACGCGAAACTTCTGAAGTGGCATCCAAGCTTTCGAAAGAAGGGTATAATGCTGATTTACTGAATGGAGATTTGTCTCAAGCTCAGCGCGATGAAGTAATGAACCGGTTCCGCACCAAGGAACTCCAGTTGCTGGTAGCTACAGATGTAGCCGCACGTGGACTTGATGTCGATAACCTGACGCACGTTATCAACTACAACCTGCCGGATGACCTGGAAGTGTATATTCACCGAAGTGGCCGTACTGGTCGCGCTGGGAATAGCGGTATTGCCGTTTCCATTATTCACACCCGTGAAATGGGCAGAGTTCGGGCGCTGGAAAAAATGTCCGGAAAAGAATTCATCAAGCAGGATGTTCCAAAAGGAGAAGAAGTATGCGGAGTTCGCATGATGGATATGGTGGACAAGCTGAAGGCTACCGAAGTTAACGAAAAGCAGATTGAGAAGTATCTGCCTCAGGTGTATGAGAAATTAGCCGATCTTGGCTGGCAGGAACTGATTCAACATTTTGTTTCCATGGAATTCAACCAGATTCTGGAATATTACCAGCAAGCAGGCGATATCAATGCCTCAGCCGGTAGATCAAAGAATAATAACAACCGTAATAACTCTTCCCGTAAGAACAATGGAAGAAGTAATTCCGGCGGAAGCGGAAGACATGCTGAAGAAGGGTTTACCCGATACTTCCTGAATGTTGGTAACCGTGACGGACTTAATCCGGCCCGTTTGATGGGAGTTGTGAACGAGCAGTTGAATGGCAAGAAGCCGAATTTTGGCAAAATCGATATTCAGAATAACTTCTCTTTCTTTGAAGTGGAAGAAGGTTTTGATGCCAAGCTATTCGATGCTGTAAACGGAACTCAGTTTGAAGGCCGTGATCTTTCCGTAGAATTGGCCAAGCCTGATAGTAACGGATCCGGATCTTCTTCAAATGGATCCTCATCCGGAAGCTATAAAGGAAAAGGGAAAGTCGGTTCCAAATCCAAAAGAGGAAATCGAAAGTCTAAAGGTGATGAGCCTTTTTCGAAATCCAAGGGTGGAAGAATCAAGAAAAAGCGCAGCCCGGAAGTTTACGCTTAAGGGTAAGCCAAAATGTTTTTATAAAAGCCCAATCCTGTAACAGGGGTTGGGCTTTTTTTGTGATATTTAAAATTGCTTAAAGGAGAATAAAGCGGTGGCAATTTCAATCCAGGTTTGGCTTTTACCCAGTGGAATAATCAGGTACACGCTGATATGTCCAATTATAACGGCAACCATAGCGGGGTGCCATCTTTTGAGTTTGTATATAATGATGCCGGCAGTTATTAAAATTGCCGGTGTTGTAATCATGGCAAGCTCAGCAAAATTTAAATTTTGACCAAACCACACACTGAAAATTAAGCCAAACCGGGCCAGGGCCGGCATAAGCGCCCAAAGGACAGACGATATCATCCAAATGGCATGCTCATCCATATTCTTAGATTTAATGATGGCCATTATGACACTGAAAGCAAATCCAGTAATAGAAATGAGATCAAAAAATGAAACCCCGTAGAGAAAAACATCAGGTGCAACCCATGGGTCAAAATCAGTTTGAGCGAAACGAATATTTTCAGGTATCATAACCAAAGCAGATGCAAAAACAGCACCAGCCAGAAACATCCCGATTTTACCATATAGCTTATGTTTTTTCAGGTGCCCGTGAGTAGCTAAATAGGGTTGTATAATCACGAAAAGAAACCATAAAGTGGCAGATATGCCATGCACATGATTACCCCATGAGGCATTTAAGAAATTAAGAAAGTAGCTTCTCATAAATCCAAGAACAGCGATAAAGAATGGAATGAGAAGCCATAGATGTAGTTTTTTGTACTTATCCATAGAATAGATGATAATTTATATTTGTACCCTTACATCAGTAAGGTATCATGAAAGGGTAATACATAAAAATATGCAAATACTAAACAGCTTCAGCCAAGTGGCTTACAATAACAAAGGCAGGAGGGTGGCCAATGCTACAAATGAAGAAAGAGTAGTTTGAATTAACTAATAGTTTTCAGCACACTATCTAATAACTTGCGGTAGCTGTTTACATTCTTCTGAACCACAGCATCGGCTTTTTTCAGGAGCTCTTCTTCTTCTGATTGAGCTAAGCTTTTCCCGGAATATATGATGACGGGAATATTCTTGTAATTCCCGTTTGATTTAAGTTTATCCAGCACTTCTTTACCATCGGCATCAGGGAGATACATGTCCAGAATAATGCAGTCCACTTTTTCCTCTTGAAGTATTTGGTACGCTTCTCGGGCCGACTCTGCCGTGATGCACTTATTAATGCTAAAGCCTAAAAACTCTTTTAAGGCCATATTGTGAATGCTGCTGTCGTCCACTAATAAAACGGTGCCCTGAGACTTATCGGTTTCCTCTTTAGAGAGTTTCGCGGGATGGTTTTCAACATCCTCCGGTGTGCTCTCTATTCTTAACTTACCTTTTTTAGCCTGCTGTGCAAGTTCATCACTACTGTCGGAAGGGAGGATCAGGGTGAAGCAACTACCTTTATCCGGCTCGCTCTCAAGTGTGATTTCACCTCCTAAAAGGTTTGCTATCTCTTTTGAGATGGCCAGCCCAAGTCCGGTACCTCCAAATCTTTTCTCGGTTGAAGAGCCCTCAGCTTGAATGTAACTCTTAAAAATATGCTTTTGTCTTTCTTCAGGGATGCCAACACCTGTGTCAAGAACTCTGAAGGCAACCCTTTCGCTGTTTTGCTTTGCCCGATCACTTTTGACAGTAAATACTTCAAGGCGCACACTGCCATATTCAGTAAATTTTATCGCGTTTGATATCAGGTTGTTTAAAACCTGGTCAAGTCGAAGTCGGTCGGTCTTAAGGTTCTTGTCTGCAATTCCATTAAGGTTGCATTCAAAGGCAAGGTTCTTTTCACGGGCAATGGGTTTAAACAAACGTTCGGCGCGTTCGCAAACATCAGAAACTTTAACCTCATCAAGTCGGATATCAATTTTCCCTGCTTCAATTTTGGACAGATCAAGAACCTCATTCAGGAGCTCAAGAACGCTGTTGTTGGAGTGATAAATAGTCTGTAAATATTCAAGCTGATCATCCTTCAGGTTCTGATAACGGTTCTCTTTCAGGATGTTGGTAAGCAGCAGGGTAGAGTTAAGAATGGTTCGCATTTCATGGCTTACATTGGCAAAAAACTGCGACTTGTACTTATTGTTTAATTCCAGCTCCCGGGTCTTTTGCTTTTGTTTTGCAATGATTTTGGCATCTTCCACTTGTCGTGAAATATCAAAACTGATGCCCATCAATAGCTGCCGGGTATCTTCTTGCGTAACCTCAACGTGCATTTCCACGGGATAGGTAGAGCCATCTTTTCTTTTGCGATCGAATTGAAAGGTGGTTGAATTTTCTTCTCCACGGTAAAGAGGGGCTATCTTCTTGAAAACGTTTCGTACATCATAAGAAGCAATTAAATCTTTTGCGGAAAGATCAAAAAGCTCCTCTTCAGTATATCCAAGGTTATCCAAAAGCGTGTCGTTGGCATAAATAACTTTAAGACTCATGGGATCCATAAGAAAAACTTCATTCGTACTCTTCTTAAGAATCCGGTCGAAAATCTGGTTCTTAGTAGCCGCTTGGGTGTATTTTCTTTGCTTGCGCAGATTCCTGATTTCCTTAGCAACCACGGGGAGCAATCGGTCTGGGTTGTCTTTAGATACGTAGTCCTGCACTCCTGCTGCCATGGCATCGTATAGCACATCATTGTGAATTTCTGATCCGATCAAAACAAGGGGAGTGATAAATTCTTGTTGATCCAGAACATCAAGAGTATATGGCAGGTCGAGGTCTTCTTTATCAAGGTCGGCAATAATGAGATCCCATTTATGGGCTTTAAGCAAAACCCCCAGGCTCTCTACACTGTTCTGAGAAAATGGAATAACAGAAAAATCTGATTGGTGCAATCTCTTCTTGATCTCTTGATTTGATTGCTCAGTGTCTTCAATAAATAGAATCGAAATGAAGTCTTTCATACCATATTATACTGCACAAATTTGGAACACTCTTAAAAATATTGGCATCTAAATAACAAAGAATCGAAGGAAAATGGAACCGCATTAGACAATACTCATATTCCGAAATCTCCAACTTTTGTTTTCCGCACAGAAAAAAGACTTTGAAAAGGATAAGTTATCCACAATTTATCCACACAAAGTAATCACTTATTATAATTTGTTGATAGCTAATGATTTAAGAAAAAAGAAGTATGAGAAATAAATCAGTTTTTCACGGAACATTAATTTTTTTTAATAAAACTAATTGGCTAAAATTAAGAAGATTAAAAAATCTTAATAAATCGTTGGTTTTTTAATCCAGCTGTTTTGGATGTAGTTGGCCATGGGGATGGATAACAATATCGTCCGGTACAAATAGCTCAGTTATAATGTTTAAATGTACATACAAGTCTTAGTCGTATGAATTTAGCTGAAAGCTTTGATGATATAATTCGGAAGGAAAATAAAGTTAAGAATGAACTCCATTCTATTGTAACAGACGACCTCACCGAGGACAATGATCCTGAGGATAGTCGCTTTAGTAAATTAAGGGGGGTTCACCAGCTTCAGAAAAGTATTGTAAAGCAGAATATGCACAATGCCATGTCTCCCATCAGTGCAATATCCGGTTACCTGGAACTGATCAACATATCCTTATCCAACAATCCGGATGTGAAGCAAATTCAGCATTACCGTAAACAGATTGAAGCAGGGATAAATCAGGTGAATGTTATCCTGGAGCAGCTAATGGAAATTTACAGTGATGAGTCGGATACCGTGGTTTCCGGGCGGGAGGATTTGCTGGATGTTGACCTGAATTGGATTATAAGTGAAGTTTGTGACCAAATGCGCTGTGCGGGCCCTGCTGTTGATTTCAAAAGAAGTGCAAACCCACTTCACGTACATACAGATATATTCATGCTAAAGCTGATCACCTTCAACCTGATTAGTTTTGCATTAAAATGTTCGGGGAAAGATTCAGTTACAGAAATAAGTACCGGAAAAAAGGATAACAAAGCAGTTTTCTCGCTAATGTTTGAAGCATCTGACAAGAAAAGAGAAGAGCTTACTCAGATAATGTCTAATCAGGAAAATGACGGAGAGTCTGGTGGATATATTCAAAACTCTTTTAATGAAGGGTTACTGCAAAGCCGGAAATTGGTAGGACAGGTTAAGGGAGATTTAACTTTTGAGGCCGTGAATGATCAAACGATCAGATTGAACCTCCGAATTCCACTTTCTTATTCTGAGAACTAACAAGCCGATTGGATCAGAGCTTAAAATCCAGGTGTTGTCCTTTTGGCTTAAACTGAGATAAGACCTGGTACGTTTGCTGTCTTTTAAGATTTAAAGGGCTTGTTTTTGAAACCATGGCGAGCTGCATTGTCACTTCTTCCTGCCTCATGTTCACCCAATTATCAGGTAAGTCTTCGAAATTGGAATTGAAGGTGAAATCCGGATCTGCCGTAAATGTGGCAGCGTTAGTGCGGCGCTTATCTTTGGTCTCCTCAACAACTTCATAATCAGCATACTCACCGGAGTGCTTGTCCGCTAAATTCTTATGTGTCAGGTATGCCTCCACAAGCCGAAACCCTCTGGAGGTTTTAACTTCTGAACGCACAAATGACTGGAATGTGCTGTCTATACCCATTTTTTTATACCTGAAAGCCTAAAACAATACCCTTAAATCAAACTGATTAATAGTAAAAAAGGAGGGGCATTTTTGCTTGTTAGAATCCATTAATCTAACGCTGTATCAGGGTCAGCTTTTCCTTCACTTAAAAGACGCCATTCAGTCTTTCAATCTTTAATAATACCTAAGATTAATTCCTTGCTAATCTCTTAAGGAATTTTCCAAACATCCGATAACAGGGAGAGCGGGAACTGCGATTTCAGTCAAAAACTAACGCCAACCGCTTTAATTATACTTTAATACAGAGGTTAAGGGCACAATAAATGCTGCCCTGCCCATATACAGGAGTAAGTAATGAGTAAAATAAAAGCACTTGTTGTTGATGATTCTAAAATTATGAGGAGCCAGGTTAAGCGTGCTCTCGATCAACTGTTAATTGCGGATTTTGAATACGTGGAAGCAATGGATGGAGAGGATGCTCTCGAGAAATTTAATGATGACATTGATATGCTGTTTGTAGACTGGAACATGCCCAAAATGACCGGCGTTGAACTCGCCAGGGCCATTCGGGACAAAGGCTACGCCGATATCCCTATTATTATGGTGACGGCAGAAAAGTCGATGGGTAAAGTGGACAAGGCTTTAAATGAGGGCGGTGCGAATGAATATATCACCAAGCCATTTACAGCCGATAAAATGTCTAAGGCCATAAGTCGGTATATCGATGAGACAGGAAACATTAAGAGAGAAGAATCTGGAGAAGAGAAGAAGAGCTTCTTTAGCAGCATTCTAAATGCCTAAAGGGAGATAGCATGATTGCAGAAAAATTAAGCAAAGCAGATAAAATCCCGGGCGAGATCGTTGACATCGTACAGGAATCAGTCATTAACACCTTCACTTCTATTTGTGGTGGCACTCCTGAATGTGTGGAGCAACTGAATGAAAGCGGTCCGCTGAATGGAATCATCGGGAATATAGCCGTCTTTAATGCCGATCATACATTTTCATTGATGATCGCTATTCCGAAGGCAACCGCACTGGAGATATCGAATTCTTTTCTGGGAATGGAACTGCCCTTTGAAAGCCACGACATGGGCGACTTGATCGCCGAAATCGCAAATATTCTGGCCGGAGAAGTAGCGGCTAATATCGAGCGGGTGGGATTTCGCGGACAGTCTTCGCTGCCAACGGCAACCCGGGGAAGTGACTTAACTTTATTTATGCCAAATAAACCCCCATCAGCTAAAATGAAATTTTCCAGCGACTGTGGCGAATTTATGCTGAACATGGCGCTGAGTGAATCCAGATAAAACGGTAATAATCCAATGAGCAATAAAGACCAACTTATCAAAGACCTCGAATCCATTATCCGTTTGCTGGCAGATGTGTGGCCAACCGACCGGGAAAATGTAGCCGTAGCCGGTGCCAAATTTGAGGAGGTTACCAATAACGTTGAAAACAATTTTGGGCAATTTCAGAAACTGATTGATTTATCGTGGAAGGGAATCAAACATCTCTACGAAAAAGATGACTACTTCATCATGGTTAAAACAGCCACGATGCAAGCTATTAATACTATCAGGGAGTATGTGATTGAGGAAGGTGATATCAAAGTAGAAGACTTTGAAAAGGCCTATGACGAATTGGAGAAAGCATTGAAGGGAGGCTCAGAATCGGCCGACACCGTAATTGATCTGGATGAAGAAAAAGTCGAGGAAATCAAAAAGAACGGGGAGTCGAAGCAAAGTACAGAAGAGGAAAAATCGGTAAAAGAATATACGCTGAATGACCTGGCCGGCTTCCTGATCACTCTCGAAGAGGAATCGGTTACCGGCGAAGACCTTCAGAAACTGGATGAGTTGGTTTCCTACATCGTTAAGCATGAGGAAGAAGCTATTGCTTCTCCGCTTAAGGAGGCGATGGCCGAAGTGGAAGCCAGCGGTGGAGCAAAAGGATGGCTGGGTATTGTTTCGGATAAAACGGAGCAAGCGATTGAAATTGAGGCTCAGAGGGAATGGGATAATCCCGAAAATACTGATGAGCTTGTCGATACTGAGAGCCCGGAGGAAGAAGAGCAAACTACAGCGGAGGAGCCTGCTGATGAAGCAGTAATTCAAGAAGAATCAGAGAAGAAAGAGTCTGTTTCCTCAGAAGTATTTCATATCCCCGAAGATATAGAAATGGCACTGGTTGGAGAGTTCATTACTGAGTGCTCCGAACTGATTGAAATGGCCGAAAGTGCACTGCTGGAGCTGGAGGAATCTCCGGATGATGAAGAGTTGATCAATACCGTATTCCGGGCTTTCCATACCATCAAAGGGACTTCCGCTTTTATGGGGCTCGACCCGATTTCGGAGTTCACCCACTTTGTAGAAACCTTGCTAAGTATGGTGCGGGAAGGTGATTTACCCTTCGACCGGGCATGCGCCGATATCAACTTTGAGTCGATCGATATTCTGAATAAAATGCTGAAAGTAGTAGAGGTTGCTGAAGGGGGCGATCCGCTTCATAAACCGGGGCAGTACGACAACATGATTTCTGTTCTGCATTCTATTTCAGAAGAAGGAAAAGAGCCGGCCCAAGCCCTCGAAGAAATTAGGGGAAAGCAGGCAGCTGCTCCGGTAGCTAACCCGGTTGTAGAGGCTGTAACCGATTCAGGTGATTCCGATGCTACAGATAAGATCAATTCAAAATCTGAATCAGAATCATCGGTACGGGTAAGTGTAAGTCGTCTCGATCGCCTTATCGATATGGTTGGAGAGCTGGTTATTGCACATTCTGTAGTAGCCCAGGATAAAGCTATCCCCAAAGATTCAGAACTTCAGAAAAAAGTAAATCACGCTACCAAAATACTTCGGGAGCTACAGGATACCAGTTTAACCCTGCGTATGGTACCGCTTAAAGCGACATTCCACAAAATGAACCGCCTGGTTCGGGATCTATCCAGAAAAGCCGGTAAGCAGGTGAAGTTCTCAACCTTTGGGGAAGACACCGAGATTGATCGTAATATGGTGGATGTAATCAATGAGCCGCTGATCCACATGCTGCGAAACTCTTTGGACCATGGAATTGAAGAGCCGGAAGAGCGACTTAAAAGCGGAAAAGGGGCCAACGCCGAACTTTCACTTTCTGCATCGCAGGAGGGTGGTAAAGTAGTTATCGAAATTAAGGATGATGGCCGTGGCATCAACAAAGATGTGATTCTTAACAAAGCCATAGAAAAAGGCTTGGTTGACCCGGAGAAAAAACTCACCGAGAAAGAAATATACAATCTCATATTCCTGCCCGGTTTTTCATCGGCTGAGAAAGTTACCGATTTATCGGGCCGAGGTGTGGGGATGGATGTAGTCCGCCGTTCTATCGAGCAGCTGCAAGGCAAGGTAGATGTGAGTTCAGAATTAGGTAAGGGAACAACCATCACCATTGAACTGCCTTTCACACTGGCTATTACTGATGGGATGCTGGTTCGGGTAGGTACGCAGCGATTTATCGTTCCGACTATAAACATAGACATGACCTTCCGCGCCAAAGAATCGGATATGTTTACCATGATGGGCAACTCGGAGCAGGTGAATTTCAGAGGGCAATCGGTTCCTGTGATAAGGCTGCATGAGCAGTTTGAGATTAACGGAGCCAAAGAAAGTTTACTGGAAGGCACCCTGTTGATCATCAAGAATAACAATCGCCGGTATGCCCTACTGGTAGATGAGGTGATCGGGCAACAGCAACTGGTGGGCAAATCGATACATATGCTCACAAAAATGTCGCATATATCGGGGGGAGCCATTCTTGGGGACGGACGTGTTGGTCTGATCCTGGATACGGCCGCACTGATGGAATCTGCAGCCTGAGGGGGATGAAACTATGAACACATTCACACAGAGTGCACTTTCTTCCCCGGTTTCATCCGTCAAACTAAAGGCAGGAGATTTTAAACGGGTCAAAGACTTGCTGTATGAATACTGCGGAATATTTTTACAGGAAGGCAAAGAGGCGCTCGTACAAAGCCGGCTGATGAAACGGATGCGAAAGCTGGGGATCGGAAGTTTCTCCGAGTACCTGGATTTCATCGAACGGCCGGAATCGGGAGGAGAGTTTCTGGCTTTCGTGGATGTGCTGACTACCAATAAAACCCATTTTTTCCGGGAGGCCCAACACTTTGAGTTCATCAGGAAGCATATTATCCCAACCATGGGTGGCCGAAATGCCAAGTGGTGGTCGGCCGGATGCTCTACCGGTGAAGAACCTGTAACTACAGCCATAACACTGCATGAAGCACGGAGAACAACGCCGTGGTCGTCGGTAAAAATATTGGCTACTGATATATCGAGAGAGGTGTTGAAAGTGGCAAAAAATGGAGTTTATCCCTCATCAAGAATGATGGATGTTCCGGATTCCATCCGCCGTAAATACTTCGAGAGTATTGGCAATGATGAATTTAAAGTGAAAGAACAGGTTGAAGAAATGATTACGTACGGCCGGTTAAACCTGACCGAGGACTGGCCGCTGAAAGGTAATTTTCAGGTGATAATGTGCCGGAATGTGATGATCTATTTCAACAGGCAAACCCAGCAGCAAGTTGTGCAAAAGTTTTATGATCAGCTTCAGCCGGGTGGGTTTCTTTTTTTAGGGCATTCCGAAAGTGTTTCATCAAATAATAAAGGATTCAAAAACTTGGCTCCTGCTGTGTACCAGAAAATATAACAGAGTGTTAAATGAGAAAAGTAGTAGGTGTTAGCGATTTAAAAGTATCAGCGAACCCACGTGAGGATATTATTACTCACGCGTTAGGAAGCTGCCTCGGTATCACAGTTTATGATCCTGTCGTAAAAGTGGGCGGCATGGTGCACGTGATGCTTCCACTGGCAAAGTCAGACCCTGAAAAAGCCAAAACCCGTCCTGCGATGTACGTGGATACCGGCTTCGGAAAGCTGCTGAATGAAGTGTATGAACTGGGAGCGCAAAAAAAGAACCTTGAGATTATTGTTGCCGGCGGTGCCAGTATGAAAAAGAATCAGGATGATGATTACTTCAAAATTGGTAAGCGGAATTTCACGGTACTTCGGAAACTACTATGGAAAAACGGGTTTATGATTACTTCGCAGGATGTAGGCGGCAGTACTTCCCGCACTATGGTGTTGTCGATTGCCGATGGACTGGTAACGATCAATAAACAACCGATCAATAAGGTAAACCGGTCAACCGGGATTTCGGTTGGTGCGGCATTTAACCATCAAGTAGCAATATAAGTAAGAGAGGGCATAATGGGACTTAACGTATTAATAGTAGATGATTGCCAGGTGATGCGGATGGTGATTCGGCGTACAGTTGAACTGTGCGGATTTGAGATTAATGAAATTATGGAAGCTGAAAATGGGAAAGAAGCCCTGGATTTAATTCGGGAAAATGAATTTGATCTTATTGTGGCTGATTTGAATATGCCGGTAATGAGCGGAGCTGAAATGCTGGCCCATATTAAGCTGGATGCGGCAACTTGCCGAATCCCGATACTCACCGTTTCGGCCGAAAGCAATGATATTAAAGTAGAAATAGTACGGGAGCTTGGTACGGAATTTCTTCACAAGCCATTTGCCCCGGAAGCACTCCGGAATAAAATGCTAAAGTTGTTGAATAAAGATTCGATAACTAACAAGGAATCCGGCTTTATGGTTAATGGTGAAATATAAACTGCAACTGTTATGGGAGCACAGAGATGAAAACAGAATCGATAAAAAACGTACTCATTGTTGATGATGAACCGGCCATTCGGGTATTTCAAAAAGTACTGCTCAGAAGAAGCAAATTTGATATAGGCCATATTTATGAGGCAGGAAATGGCATCGATGCCATCGACATTATGAGCCGAAACAGAATAGACCTGATTTTAACCGACATCAATATGCCGGTGATGAATGGAATTGAGTTCCTCAACATCATACATAATCATCAACAGTTCAGGGATGTGCCTACAGTTGCCGTTACTACCGAACGAGGAGAGCAGTTATTAAACATGTTGGCTTTCTGGGGGCATGGATACGTTAACAAGCCACTACGACTTGGTGTGTTAGAACAACAAATATCAAAATTTTATGGGATCAACAATGAGTATCACTTACACGGATAAAATTCACAACATCGCGGTTAACACCTTTGAGATAACCTGCTACATGTTTCCGCTGGAAGAATGGGAGCTCGAAGATGCAGAAGACATGCAAAAGCCGGATGGTACAGCCCGCTCTATTGTTCAGTTTGATGGAGCCGCAGAGGGTGGAATGGTTATTGATGCCTCCGACCATCTGCTGGATGCCATCGCAGCCAATATGTTGGGTGTGGAAGCTGCAACACAGGAAGAAAAGGAAGGCGCACTTTGTGAAATCGCGAATATCATTTGTGGAAATACCGTTCCCCTTTTTGCCCGGGATGAAAACATTTGCTACATCCGGCCGCCCCGCATTGCAGAACCGAGTGAAAATGTAGAAGCTATTTTCAAAAATATGCACCACGAGAAACTGCAGGTGCTGTTGGACGAAGGCATCGCTGATATCTCCATCTATTATAACTCAGAGGAGCCGGGATGATCAAAGTATTGATTATAGATGATTCGGCCGTAGTCAGAAAACTGCTAACCGAAGAGCTGAACAAGCAAAAGGATATTGAAGTTGTGGGAACGGCCATCGATCCATACATAGCACGGGAAAAAATTATACAGTTGAAGCCGGATGTGCTGACTCTCGATTTGGAAATGCCCCGTATGGACGGTCTTTCTTTTTTGGGAAAACTGATGAAGCATTTCCCCATGCCGGTGGTCGTAGTAAGTTCTTTGACTCCAAAAAACAGCGCTAATGCATTAAATGCCCTGCGCCTTGGGGCAGTAGATGTGATTTGTAAACCCGGGTCAGCCTATTCAACCCAGAATATTTCCCAGGACATCGTGAAAGCTATTCGGACAGCTTCAATCGCTCGTTTCGATCAGCATTTGGAGGCCGTTAAATCTGCACGGACCAAACAGAAGGCGACCGAAAGGGTAGAATTCACCGGACTTCGACATACCACCAACAAATTGATTGCCATCGGGGCTTCTACCGGTGGAACCCGAGCCCTGGAAGCGGTACTTACCGAACTTCCTGAAAATATGCCCGGTATCGTGATTACGCAGCATATGCCACCTGTATTCACCAAAAGTTTTGCTGAGCGTTTGAATACCATCTGCCGGCTTAAAGTAAAAGAAGCTGAAGACGGCGATTTGATTAAAACGGGTCAGGCTTTAATTGCCCCCGGTAATTTCCATATGCTTGTTGAGAAAAGCGGTGCCAAATACTATACCCGCATTAAATCTGGACCACCGGTGCATCATCAGCGCCCAAGCGTGGATGTGATGTTCAATTCGGTAGCTAAATCGGCCGGAGTGAATGCCATGGGCGTGATTTTGACGGGAATGGGAGCCGATGGAGCTCAAGGGCTTTTACATATGAAGGAAGCCGGTGCTCATACCATCGCTCAGGATGAAGCCACCTCGGTGGTATATGGAATGCCGAAAGAAGCCGCAAAGCTTGGCGCCGCTGAAGAGATTCTGCCTTTGCAGGTAATCCCGGAAGCTATCATTAAACAAATGGCCCGTAAAATGGCTGAACCGGTTTCATAATAAAGAATGGAGGGCTGGCATGATAAAAGTTTTGGTTGTTGACGATTCTTTATTTGATAGAAAACTTATTTCGTTCTTGTTGAATAAGCACGAAGATATTGAAGTGGTTGGCATGGCTGAAGATCCTTATGAAGCCCGCCAGCAATTGGCAGAGCTTAAACCGGACGTTATAACTTTAGACATGCTGATGCCCCGGATGGATGGGCTGACTTTCCTTAAGAAACTGATGAAGCACCTTCCTTTACCCGTGGTGGTAGTCAGTTCCGTTACCCCGGCAAATAGCAAAAGAGCCTTGCGCGCCTTAGCAGCCGGAGCCATCGAAGTGATTTCAAAGCCGAAAGCGGATTATGACGCCAAAGAAATGGAGCACGATTTAGTAACCGCGGTGCGGACGGCATCGGTGGCAAATGTACTTTCACACACTGGAGATATTCATAAGGCAGGGGAGCAATCCTCCCGTTATGGACTGGACAAAAGTGAAATATTCAGGCGCTCCAAATGCGAACTGATTGCCATCGGATCATCGACGGGGGGGACCCGTGCTCTTGAATTTCTGCTGCCCCAGTTGCCGGAGGATATTCCCGGTGTGGTTGTGGTCCAACACATGCCCCCGGTTTTTACCGGTCAATTTGCATCCCGTTTAAATAACCTGTGCAGAGTTGAGGTTGTTGAGGCTAAAGACGGAGATATGGTGCTGTCGGGAAAAGTATTTATTGCACCGGGCGACAAGCATATGATTGTTGAGCAATCGGTGGAAGGTTTTGAGATTAAGATTATTGAAACGGAGAAAGTGAATCATCATCGTCCCAGTGTGGATGTGTTGTTTGACTCGGTGGCAAATGTAGCCGAAAATAAGGCTACAGGCGTAATATTAACAGGTATGGGAGCTGATGGTGCCTGCGGACTCCTTCGGATGAAAGAAAAAGGGTGCTATACTATAGCGCAGGATGAAAAAACTTCGGTGGTGTATGGTATGCCCAAAGAGGCTGCAAAGATTGGCGCCGCAACCGATATCCTTCCGCTTGATAGAATAACGGGTGCAATTCTGAAGCATGTAAAACCAAAGAAATTAGAACTGATAGCGTAACTAACCGGAGATAAAAATGGCAATTAATATACTTGTGGTTGACGACAGCGCCGTAATGCGAAGTATGATCATAAAAACAATTAAGAACACCGGTATTGAAGTAGGCGAAGTACACCAGGCAAGCAACGGTGCGGAAGGGTTGGAAGTGGTTGACAACAACTGGCTGGACCTACTTTTCATTGATGTGAACATGCCCATTATGGATGGAATGGAGATGCTGGATAAAGTACGGAAGAATCCAATTACCATGGATATGCCTGTACTCATCGTTTCCACGGAAAGCAATAATGCCCGGATCAAAATTATAGATGAGCAATATGCAGGTTTTGTTCACAAACCTTTCACCCCGGAAGTACTGAAAGAAAAAATCCTGGATGTATTAGGTGTGATGCATTAATGGGCTGATGCTTTCGGTTCCGGTTCCTGGTATTTGGTTATGTTATTAGCGAAGGGATGAATCCCTTCGCTTGTTTACTGGAAGCGATGGTTGCTGATGGGAAGTTGGTGGTTGTGGTTAGATGTATTCAGGTATGCAAGCGAGTTGTTTACGGCATCGCGGATGTTGGTGTAGGTTGAAGGGCTGAACCCCTTCGCTTGTTTACTGGAAGCGATGGTTGCTGATGGGAAGTTGGTGGCTGGGGATATTTGGATTCCGGTACTTAAGAGAGTCGTTCACGGCATCGCGGATGTTGGTGTAGGTTGAAGGGCTAAACCTCTTCTCTTGTTTACTGGAAGCGATGGTTACCGGTGGGAAGATGGTGGTTGTGGTTAGATGTATTCCGGTATGCAAACGAGTCGTTCACGGCATCGCGGTTAGGTGCTATAGTATGGAAGGGCTGAACCCCTTCGCTTGTTTACTGGAAGCGATGGTTACCGGTGGGAAGATGGTGGTTGTGGTTAGATGTATTCCGGTATGCAAGCGAGTCGTTCACGGCATCGTGTAGAGCATTCATTAATGATATGTTTTGTACACAGAAAATTTTCTCCATAAAAAGGCTTAACTATTCTTTTCTTTTTCCGATAAAGGGGTTACCTGGGAGTGAAAAAACACCCCGGCTCATTTTGAACCTACAAATGAGCAAGATTTATTACGGTTGAGAGAAAAAAACAGAGATAATATGCCGGCTATAAAGAAGTCGGTGAATCCCGCATCGAAGTGATTACCAATTAAAAATTCCTGCCCAAAGGTCGGTACTTCGGTTTCAAAGCCATCAAAAGTGAAGAGCGAGATTGCTCAGCTTATTAACATTAACTCTCCTGATTAAAACCTCTTTCCGTAAATCACATTTTTAAATGTGAAGAATATGTGAATCATAAGTAATTAATATTATTTAATTTAATTATTAAAATTACTTAATGTTTTTTCACTTTATCCGATAACTCTTCAAAACCAAAGCTGGTGATGTCGCAGGTTGTTATTGCTTGCGTTAAATAATGTCGGCTTTAACGGTTTCAACTATCTAAAGCCGGGGTGCTTTTATATCCAGCTAAAAAAAGCTGAGGCTTCCGGCTTTTACAATTTCAAACTAAACCACCTTGCAAAAGGTAAACTAATGAGCAGTACAATTAACGTTTCAGCAAATAACAAAAAGTGGACAATTGGAAAGAAGTTAACAGCAGCCTTTACCGGAATCACCCTGATTTCACTGATTCTTGGATCATTAGGGCAGTATGCAGCTACAAGTAATAAGAAAACGGTAGAAGAAATCGGGAAAGTGAGGCTTCCCAGTATTCAGTCGTTACAAGATATGAATTTGGCTATGGCCGAAATCAGAAGTAAAGAAGAGGCCTTGCAGAATCCGGCTTTATCGGATAAGGAACGTAAAGAAGCCGTAGAGACTGTAGATCATTACTGGGATAAGCTAACCGAAGCGAAAGCCATCTATGAGCCATTACCACAAACTCAACAAGAAGCCTTAGAATGGCAAGCATTCTTAAAATCCTATCAAACCTGGAAAAACCATCAGGATGAGTTTAGAAAAATATCAAGAGAATACTTGCTGATTTCGGAAGACTCACAACGTGCTGACGAGATACTTTCCAATTTAAGGGATCAGTTCATGAATTATAACATGGAGTCTTATCGCATTGCTAAGGAAAGATTACAAGGGATTGTAGAACTGAACAAAGCCATTGTAGATTCTGAGGTTAAAAGTGCCACTGCACAGAATAACATCATAGGTACTTTTGCCATTATCGGGTTGGTGTTCGGTGTAACTCTGGCTGGATTGTTGGGATACTTTATAACCCGGTCGGTAAACAAAACTTTGAAATCGATTATAGACCGACTTAAAAGTGGTTCCGAGCAAGTTAATGCCTCATCGGTTCAGCTTTCAGGAGCCAGCCAGGATTTAGCCGAAAGTGCAAGCGAGCAGGCAGCAAGTGTTCAGGAAACGACGTCCTCACTTGAAGAAATGTCGAGCCAAATAAAACTGAATGCGGAAAACTCTGCGGAGGTGGAAGTGGCTATGAAAGAATCTAAACCACTGGTTGAAAGTGGGGTGGAAGCGATGAAACGGATGACTGAGGCCATGAAGGAAATCAGCCATTCTTCAAAAGAAACATCCAAGATCATCAATACGATAGATGACATTGCCTTCCAAACAAACTTACTGGCGCTGAATGCTGCCGTTGAGGCTGCCCGTGCCGGAGAAGCCGGTAAAGGTTTTGCCGTTGTAGCTGAGGAAGTGAGAAACCTGGCACAGCGAAGCGCAGAAGCAGCCAAGAATACTTCGGAGCTGATACAAAAATCCCAGTCCAGTTCTGACCGGGGCAATGGAGTGTCGAAAGAGGTTTCCGATAACCTTCAAAAGATTGAAGAAAGCATTAATGAAGTGAGTTCTCTGGTTGTAGAAATTTCCGCTGCTTCCAAAGAACAGGCTGTTGGGATTCAACAGATGAGTTCCGTTATGTCTGAAATGGATAATGTGGTTCAAACCAATGCCTCATCGTCTGAAGAGTCGGCCAGTGCGGCAGAAGAACTTTCCTCTCAGGCTGCGGAGCTTCAATACATTGTAAATGAACTGATGGAAATGGTAGGAGGAAGTGGAGCTCACCATATGCCCAAACAGGAAGGTGTACTTCAACGAGTTGCAAAGCACATTCCCCTGGCTCAAAAAGTCACCCCTTCTGTATCTTCAAATGGACATACAGTGAATGGTATCCGCCACTTTAATGGGGATGGAAAATCAGAAAGGGCAAAGCAGAATCTTCACAGAGAACCCGCCCTGAATGGTTTCAGTCACGATGACTTTAGTGATTTCTGATTCAATTTCCCCGATTAATTTATCAATCAGGCAGTGAAGAGAAATCTTCACTGCCTTTTTTAGAGTTGTGTTTAGGTGAAAATACCTAAATCCCATTCATTTCAATTTTAGGTTGAAAAGCTGATTCATTATTCACGGGTAGCATCTACCTTTTATTGTTAAAATTTTCTAATGAAATGATTGGGGGCTTTTTCTTCACAAGAAAGGAGAAAAGCCGATAAGCAATTTCAATCCGCCATATACCTATGAAGAAAACATGAAAACGGAAGACCAATTTTTAGCTAATGTGAATACTGATTTTCTTAAATCAGCATTCAAGTCATTTCCCTATGCGGCTATAATAACGAATGCAGATCGGGAAATTTTGGCTGTTAACAAAGCTTTTGAAGATACCTTCGGGTTTTCACGGAATGAAGTGATGGGAAAAAAAACAGCCATCCTTTATGCTGAAAAAGAGGACTTTAAAGAAACGGGAAGAACGAAATACAATAAAGCATCTACGATAGAACAGGTTTCCTATGAGTTAGCTTATCGAACTAAAAATGGGACTGAGTTTATAGCAGAAACCATAGGAAGCGTGGTAAAGAATCATGCAGGGGACACGATTGGCTTTTTGGGGTTAATCCATGATTTGAGGGATCAGAAGAACAAAGAAGCAAACTTGCAGCAGCTTGCCGACCAGCTTCATTTGCTGGTAAAAGTAATGAGCCAGGATACCCATAATTACGATCAACAAATTAACGAGTCTCTGAAGCTTACCTCCGAACTGCTTGAATTGGAATTGGGCATCATCAGTTCGATAAAGGATCAGAAGTACCTTGTAGATTATTTCTACCCGTCCGGTTCCGGGCTGGAAAAGGGAATGGAGTTTGAGCTGGCCAATACCTACTGCAACATAATGTTGAAGGATAAAGAAGTGCTGGCGATCAATCACATGGGCAAGTCGAATTATTGCCACCATGTGTGTTACGAGCATTTTAAGCTGGAAAGCTACATTGGCGCACCGGTATATGTGGATGGTGAACTGTATGGGACCCTGAATTTTTCCAGTGAGAAAAAGAGGCCAGAGTTTACCCATGGCGATAAGGATACCATTACGTTATTAAGCGAGTGGATCGGATCTATCCTTGAAAAAAAACACATTGAGGAAGAGTTAGAAGAAAGCCGGGAGATGTATCAATTATTGGCGAATCACTCGGCTGATATGGTTTGCTTGCATCAGGCCGATGGCACCTACCTATACGTTTCCCCGGTTTCAGAACAACTCTTAGGTTATAAGCCGGAAGAACTTATTGGTACCAGCCCGTATGTACTCTTTCATCCGGAAGATTTGGAAATGATACAAGCTGAGTCTCATGAGAAAGCAAAGCGAGGCGAACAAGTTAAGAGTTTTACTTACCGGATAAGAAAGAAAACCGGTGAATATATCTGGTTCGAAACCACAACAGAACCCGTGCTTAATGAAGCAGGAGAGGTTATAAAACTCCGTACCGGTTCCCGTGATGTTACAGAGAGAAAACGACTTGAGATATTACTGAAAGAAACCAATAAAATGGCAGCTGTTGGGGGGTGGGAGTTGTATCTGGATACGGGTAAATCTTTATGGACCGAAGAAATATATCATATCCATGAACTTCCTGTTGGCATTGATACAAATCTGGAGGACGGTCTGAGTTATTTTCCGGGAAAGGCTCGTGATATTATTGAAAAGGCGGTTACTCACACAGCAGAAACAGGGGAAGGCTATGATGTGGAAGTGCCATTTATAACTGCCAAGGGAAATGAGCGGTGGGTTAGGGCCATGGGGTTGGCAGAGAGAAAAGAGGATGGAACCATATATAAGTTGTACGGGGTATTTCAGGACCTGACAGATCGTAAGAAGATGGAACTGGAGTTGCTGAAGGCAAAAGAAGAAGCCGAGGCAGCCAATAAGGCTAAAAGTGAATTTCTTGCCAATATCAGCCATGAAATCCGAACCCCGATGAACTCCATTCTGGGATTTACCGAATTGCTTCAGAAAAGAGCTACAACGGGGGTTAGTGAAAAATATCTGCAGAATATTACCAGCAGCGGCAAGATGCTTTTACAGCTGATTAACGATATTCTGGACCTCTCAAAAATTGAAGCCGGTAAGCAGGAAATAAGTTTGAGTCCTGTAGATGTGAAGAGTTTTGTTCGGGAGATTAAAGACATCTTTTCGGTGAAAAGTGAGCAGAATGGAATAGAACTGGACGCAGTTATCGAAGATCAAATACCGGATGCTCTTTTGCTCGATGAAGCTCAGCTTCGGCAGGTTCTGTTTAATCTGGTAGGAAATGCCATCAAATTCACCAAAAAAGGGAAAGTAATCATAGAGCTGGGGGCTAACCTTGAACAACAGGATCTCAGTAAAGTGGACCTGATCATCAAAGTAAGTGATACCGGTATTGGCATTGCGCAGCATCGAATGGATCAAATTTTCAATGCGTTTGAGCAGCAGGGAAGAAAGATTACCGATGAGTATGGAGGAACCGGTTTGGGGCTTTCAATCAGCAAAAAGCTCGTAGAAATGGCAGGAGGTTCGATTGCTGTAGAAAGCGAGGTGGGTAAGGGAAGCTGCTTTATCGTTACCATTCCAAAGGTGGTTACTTCTTCTGTAGCTGTAGAGCAAAAAGGTGATGACGTGGCTGCCGATAGTATGGTATTTGAGGAAGCTACCATTCTGGTTACAGACGACATTCTTACCAACAGAGAGCTGATTGCGGAATTTCTGAAAGATCAGCCCCTCACTATTCTTCAGGCTTGTGATGGGAGTGAAGCCATTAAAAAAGCCAAAGAGCACGCTATCGATCTTATCCTGATGGATATTAAAATGCCGGGCCTGAATGGTGTGGAAACTATGAAAATCATTAAAGAGCATAATCCCGACATTAAAATTCTTGCCTTAACGGCCTCCGGCTTTATCGGATACGGTGATGAAGTAAAAGAATTGGGATTTGACGGGTATCTGCGCAAGCCCATTAGTTATGCCAAACTTGTGGGAAGCTTAAGCCAGTTCTTAGAGTTAAAGAATGCAAATGAAGGAGCAACTATAGCAGAATCTAAGGCAGGTTTAGATTTATCAGAACTAAAAGAAGAGTGGCCTGCCAGTAAGGTGGAAGAATTTAAGGTTACATGGGAGCCAAGGCTGAATATACTTATGCAGGAAATTGACCGCCAGGCACTGATGATGGATACGCTCGAAATTTTTGGGGAAGAACTAAAAAAGGCCGGCTCGGAATTAAATATTTCAGGTCTGGAAGTTTTGGCCGATAACCTTCTGGAATATGCCTCCTGTTTTGATATAGAAGGCATTGAGGCAACACTTCAGAACTACGACCGGATGATTAGCATGAATATACCGGTGGCATCAAACAATAAGGAATCAGTAAAAAGCTATGAACGAGCAAAGCAGTAGTAAAGAAAAAGGTTTTATTCTTATTGTGGATGATATTCCTAAAAACCTTCAGCTGTTGGGTAACACCCTGCGTGACGAAGGCTATAAAATCGCGGCCGTTTCAAAACCGGAACAGGTGGTGAATAGTGTTCGAAAATATCAGCCCGACTTAATATTGCTGGATGTAATGATGCCCGGTAAAAATGGATTTGAGGTGTGTGAAGAATTGAAAGCAGATCCTGAGCTAAATCACATTCCGGTTATTTTTCTTACTGCTAAAGTAGAGCAGGAAAGTGTGGTAAAAGGGTTAAATCTGGGAGGGGCCGATTACGTGACCAAGCCGTTCAACAACCAGGAACTACTGGCAAGGGTAGATACGCATATTTCCCTGAAACTTTCAAAAGACAAGCTGAAGGAGCAGAATGAAAAGTTGAATGAGTTAGGCCTTATGAAAGACCGGATTTATTCAGTGATTGGGCACGACCTTAGAGGACCGGTAAACGGCATAAGCGGGGTCATAAATATGCTGCTAACCGATCTTGAAGAAACGGAGCCCGAGAGGTTGAGAAAATTACTCACATTAATCAACGAGTCCTCCACGAACTTATGGAACCTGCTAACCGATTTATTGAGCTGGGCCCGGGTACAGAGTAAAGAAATGAAGGTAAATCCGAGCGATTTTTCTTTGATCAAGGCCATTCAAGAAGATGTAAAAATGATGGAATTTGTAGCTGAAAAAAAAGGAGTTACGATTCATATACATCCACAAGAAGACTTTGAAGTAAATGCAGATAAGTCTTTCATCCGAACTATAATCCGAAATTTTTTGACAAACGCCATCAAATTCAGCGACAAAAAAGGCAGCAGCATCGAAATCAATATTGAGGCTGAACAAAACCTCAAGATAACGGTGAAGGATTATGGTATTGGGATGTCGGAAGAAATCCAGGGGCGGCTTTTTAAGATGGTACACCCAAAGAATGAAACCTCAATGAACAAAAATGGTGCGGGCTTCGGGCTTTTGCTTTGTAACGAACTCGCAAAACTACATGGTGGAAAAATAGTGGTAGAAAGTGAAGAGGGAGCCGGTTCTACCTTCACCCTGGTTATCCCGCAATCGGAGCAAGCGGTCATAGCCGCTTAACAATACGTGGGCGAACTTGAGTCCCGTGCGTTAGGGAATCGAATAGTCGCTATTGATTTACATGGATATCCATCCGATATGTTAGACTCGTTCCCTAATCAAACTCAGTTTTGACATTTATGTGAGCAGTAGGAAGTAATTTCTACTGCTTTTTTTGTGGGTAAATCGGCTCTAATAAGTGTTCTTGAAGGGTTAAAAAAGTTTTATTAAAAAATTTTAAGAAAAAACTTAAGAAAGCTTTAGTACTGCCGATAATTGATTTAGAAATGCTAATACGTGAAAACTTTTTCTACATCTAAAATTGAGGAAAACCCATGCTTAAGAAATCAATACAACTTTTTTCTTTTGTAATTGCCCTTTTGGTGGTAACGAGTGCAAACGCTGAAACAGTACCAGATTTTGTTGACAACCCGGCTTTTGAAGTTGTTGCTGACGACTCAGTTACAATTTATGATGTAGTGGACCAGATGCCGGAAATTGATGGAGGTATCAAAGAGGTATATAAGAATATTGAATATCCCCGGGCTGCCATAGCCGGACGTGTAGAAGGCCGGGTTTTTGTGAAATTTGTGGTTGATGAAAACGGTGATGTTAAAAACCCGGAAGTGATTAAAGATATCGGCGCCGGCTGTGGGCAAGCTGCAGTAGAGGGCATTAAAAAAGTGAAGTTTACACCGGGTAAATTACAAGGAAAACCCGTTAAGGTATACTACACCCTTCCGGTAAGCTTCAAGATCAACAGCTAAAGAACTTTAGACTAAGACATAACATCCCCAATAATTGGCTAAAAGCATTATCCTGACCAGGGTAATGCTTTTTTTATGGGCATGTTTTTCACCTCCAATTACAAAATACCTTCATCCCAAATAGAGAGAGGTTTTGCAAGGTAAGGTTGCATAATAAGAGAGATCTACACATCCATATTCTTACGCATAGGTTAATTAGGAGGATAAAGAGAAGAACCTCCTGGTGTATAAAAGCCCCTGGAGCATTCGCCGGGTAATATGGGTCGATATCCCTACAACGCTTGCAGGACCTGCGGACGCTACAAGGTTGCTCCCTTCATAAATAGTTAGTCCGGCACATTAAAATCATTTAAGAAAATCTGTGGATGTCCGATAATGTAATTATCAAACCAATAATTATGCTTTTTGGCGAAGGAAACCGGCATGAGACCCCTCAACGTCCGGATCCCATTGCCTGTAAAGAAGCAAAACTATCATCGACATGGAAGAAACACTGGTTAAAGAAAAAGAGGCCGAAGAAATCGGCCATATAATAGCTGGCGGAAAATTTCTCAGCTTCTTTTTAGGTAAAGAGGAGTACGCAATCGAAATATTAAAAGTACAGGAAATCATTGGCCTGATGCCGATTACCCCCGTTCCCAAGATGCCGAAGTACATTCGCGGGGTGTTAAACCTGAGAGGTAAAATTGTACCGGTAATGAACCTGCGGCTTCGCTTTGAATTGCCGGCAGTTGAAGACACCGACGAGACCTGCGTGATTGTAGTTCAGGAAGGTGATTACCTGATGGGCGTACTGGTAGATAAGGTATCGGAAGTAGCTGATATCAAAGACAATCAAATTGAAGAAGTCCCATCATTTGGAGTGAAGGGAAACAGCGAATACCTGGCGGGTATTGGTAAGGTTAAGGAGTCTGTAAAAATGATCGTTGATATCCACAAAGTACTATTTGATGTGCCCGAAGAGGTATTGGAGACAAACGACACCGCAGCTTAATCAACAAATTAAAACCGTAAACATGAGGCAACAATGTCATCGATTAATAACTATCTGAATAATGTAAGTCAGGGTATAAGTGATGCGGAAGGTAGCTGGACCATAGGGAAAAGAATATTTTTCCTTACAGCATCTGCAACTGTGGTAACACTGATTCTTGGTGCTATCGCACTATTCTCACTCAATAAAATACAAAACAACACCACCTCTTTATCTGAGGTATCGTTTAATGAGTGGGGAACCGCTGCGGCATTTGAAACAGCTGTACGCAAGGCTGGCTACGAACACCTCCAGTTTACAAACACAAACGACGTTTCCTATATGGAATCGGCACTCTCGAGATTTGAGAAGATTTACGGAGAGTATGCAGAATTTGAAAGCTATGTAGAAGCCCACGATCTCCCGGTTTTGGAGGAGAAGATGCAGGGGCTTAAAGAAGTTATTGAAAGCTACGAAAGTAACCTTCAGGCTTATCTTAATGCAACCCTGGCGCTGGAGAATAACACAGATCCATCGGAGCTGACTAAAGTAAGTAATGCTTTATTTGAAGCGGAAAGGAATGCTGCTGTTGAGTACCAGGAATTGCTGGATCGTTCAGTAGCTATAAACGAGGCGGCTGAAAATGGCGCCAGAGCCCTGGCTGACAATACCCAGGCTACGGTAAACAACTATGTCTGGATTATTAGCGTGGTAGCCTTGATCTCAGTATTAGGTGTGATGGCATTTGGCTTCTTTGTGGGCCGTTCTATTAATGGTACGCTTAAGAGCATAATCGAAAGACTTAGAACCGGTTCCGACCAGGTTAGTGTGTCCTCCGAGCAACTGTCGAGCGCAAGCCAGCAATTGGCTGAAAGTGCCAGCGAACAGGCTGCAAGTCTTCAGGAAACCACATCATCTCTGGAAGAAATGGCTGCCCAAATTAAGCAAACCGATGATAATTCAAGTCAGGCCGAGCTGGCCATGAATGAGTCGAAGCCGTTGGTTGAAAATGGGGTTCAGGCCATGCAGCGTATGGTTCAGGCTATGAATGAGATTAAGAGTTCTGCCCAGGAAACATCCAAAATCATCAACACGATCGACGACATTGCCTTCCAGACCAATCTGCTGGCATTGAATGCCGCTGTTGAAGCAGCCCGTGCCGGAGAGGCAGGAAAAGGTTTTGCCGTGGTAGCGGAAGAAGTACGTAACCTGGCACAGCGAAGTGCGGAAGCTGCCCAGAATACATCAGAACTGATCCAGAAGTCACAGGCAAGTTCAGACCGTGGTTCAAGTGTAGCCGAAGAGGTTTCTGAAAACCTGAAAGCAATAGAGCAAAGCATCTCAAGTGTAAGTACGCTTGTAGTGGAGATTTCAGCAGCTTCCAAAGAACAGGCGGTAGGCATTGAGCAAATGACCTCGGTTATGACCGAAATGGACAACGTGGTTCAGGATAATGCTTCCTCATCCGAAGAATCGGCCAGTGCCGCTGAGGAGTTGACTTCTCAGGCCAATGAATTGAATAACATCATTGTAGAGCTGGTCGGACTTGTTGGGGGAGGTAGTTCAGCAAGTATTGGAAACGGATCTTTTATCCGTAACCCGGAGCAGCAGCCTGCCACGAGTAGTAAAGCCATCAGAAATGGCTTTGCAAATGGAAACGGCCATAATGGGCACAGTAAAGGCAATGGTCAACAAAGCAGATCCGGAAATGGATCGAAGCATGAAGCGCACTCAAACGGCCATTCAAATGGTTCTTCCAAGAGAGTAGAAGCTCACGAACTAATCCCTTTCGAGGATGATGATGACTTCAGTGATTTCTAACCAGGCGCGACTACATAAATGAATATGACTTGTAGCAGAGGATCTGGTTTCCCGGATCCTCTATTCAAGTATAAATAACACAGAGAGGTTAACATGGATCAAATACCAACAGACTTAGAGATCATTGAGGATATTTACTATCGCTACTATGATGAGTACAAGAAGTACGCTAAGGACGAACCGGACCGGATTGCCCGAATCCGCGTACCGGTAAACATCCAGGAAATAGCGGATGCTTGTGGTGTTGATGAAGACATGATCTTCGGGCGATTGTACTACCACTTCAACAAAAAGTACAGTTACAAGAACGAGGATGGAGATATTACCACATTCTTTATGTCCGAAAAGTTTGAAGGGCTGAGCGTGAACTATCCATTAGTGTCGGCAGTATTGGCCGATCTGAGTTCAGAAAAAAAGCGAACCACCATATTTATAACCATATCTGCTGTGGCGGTGATGCTGTCGGTCGTTGCAGTGATTCTGGCTCTGATTCTTTGAGCTGAAATTTATTTACAGACGGTTTTATCAAATCTAATTATTAGGAGCAGTAGGGATGAAGATAAATGTACTGATTGTTGAAGATGATGCTGCAATGAGAGTGGTGCTGAGAAGCACGGTGCTTTCGGCAGATCTGGATGTTGAAGTAGACGAAATTTTTGAAGCCGAAAATGGTAAGGAAGGACTGGAAATCCTGGAAAAAGAAAAGGTAGATATGATGTTGGTGGACATCTACATGCCCATTATGGACGGACTGGAAATGCTGGATTATGCCCGCGATCATCCGGAGATGTCAGATATACCGGCCATCGTTGTTTCTTCCGAGAATAACGAAGACCGAATCGATGCCATTTTAAGACAGGGAATGGGTTTTGTACATAAGCCACTGACCCATCTTCTGTTGAAGGACAAAATCAGTGAGATGATTAATACTAAGAGAAGTGGGGAAACCGGGTAAGGGTTCATCCACTTATAAAAAGCCGAGAACTAATTACACTGCCATGAGGAGATGAACAATGAAAAATTCTTCACCTAAGAAAAAACTCACCGAAGAGTTACGGAAAGGTATGAAGCTTGATCCGGAGGGCAATAGTTGTCGGCTCAATTATTTGGAAACAAATTCCTCTCCAAAAGCTGAAGGGGATCCAAAGTTGGAGAATATGGCTAAAACGCCTCTCCGAAAAATTCAAAAGAATGAACAGGAGCCACCCGAAAAAGAAATTTCAGCTCCCTCTCAAAGTAAAATAATCCGACTGATCAGAAACCACTCCAGTAATATGTTTCAACCTTCTTTTGGTGACCCTACAAAGCTGGGCGTAGCCAAAAATCCATATTACAAGTTCAGTAAAGTGGCAGAATTGAGCCCGGCGCTCATCCTTATTGCCGACAGGCAGGGGTTTATTGAGTATGCAAATCCAAGTTTTTTAAAACTCTCACAGTACAAAGAAGAAGAGGTAATTGGCTGCGGGCTCGAGATGTTCAAATCCAGCCTCGACTACCAGCAGCAGTACACCGAATTAAGAACGGCAATAGGGAATGGTGAAGAATGGAAAGGGGAGCTGATTAATAATAAGAAGACATGCGGTACCTTTGTGTTTTCGGCAACGCTTACTCCGGTCCGCAATGAGTACGACTTTATCACAAGCTTCATTATGGTTGGGCAGGATATTACCCCCTTTCGCGAGACCGAAAAGGAGTTGAAGATGGCGGTGGAGGAGAAAACGGTTCTCTTGTCAGAACTGCACCATCGCGTTAAAAACAACCTGGCCATTATTTCGGGCCTCATGCAGTTACAAGCCTTTACCGAAGGCAACGAGAGCGTTCAGTCTAAACTGTACTCCAGTGTAGGGCGTGTTCAGGCTATGGCAAACATGCACGAGTTGTTGTATGAATCGGGGAGCTTTAGTCAACTGGAATTTGGGCAGAACCTGAAGAAAATAGTTACCTCCATTTCTAAAATGTACTATGAGCTGACCCAAAAAATTGATGTGAAACTGGATGTGGAATCGGTGATGCTGAATATCAATCAGGCACATCCCTGTTCGTTAATTATGAACGAGGTGATTACCAATGCGTACAAGCATGCCTTTACTAAAGCGGAGTCTGGTAAGATTCGCATTCAACTATATAACCAGGAACAAACAGTATATATCTCTATAGCGGATAACGGTTCGGGCCTGCCGGAAGACTTTGACATTGACCGGGATAAAACCCTGGGGAATACCTTACTTAGAACCCTGGTAAAACAGTTGAATGGAACCTATCAATACATTTCTGATGAGGGAGGAACCACCTTTACTCTGTGTTTTCAGAAAGAGAATATAAAGGGTTCGGCCGGGGCTCATTTAAGCTAAAAAAGAAACTAAACATTATATAACAGACAAAATAAAAGAGGAGCCAATTGACTCCTCTTTTTTGGGTGTTACCCTAACAGTATTGGCCGAGGCTGCTTATCTGCGGTCAATATTTGCAATAAGGTTTGTAAGGCGTTCCTGGTAAGCGGTGTACATCAGTCCGCTGTCTTTGTTATCGCTTACCACTTCATTTAGTTCGCCAAGGTGGGAATCGGCCGTTTCAATTTCATTCACCAGATCCTGAAAGGTAGTTGAAAATGAGTTGGCATCGTCATTCATACGGGCAACTTCCACCTTTCCGGTAATATGTATAAATCGAAGTACCAATAAAAATCGCTCAATGTCCTTCACTCCGTTCATTAGGTCACGAAGATAAGCCGGCACTTTTCCAATTCCTTTACTGATAACATCTAAGCGCGGCATAAAGGCATCATACAACAAATTTATAACTTCATCAGATTGAATCAGGGATATCTCTTTCTCAAATTTTTGTTTTTCCAGCTCTTTGAAGAAATCAATGGTCATCTCAACCTGAAGTTTAGAAGAGATGATCTCGAAATTAAGCTCGGCTATCAGGTCGCTTAAATGATGGATATTCTCCTTCATATTGATAAGCCGTTTTTCCCCATCCACCGATTGTTCCCCCATTTTTTCGGCTACTACCGATAGCGACCTATCATCCTGATCCAGCTTGGAAGAACTGATCTGTGCATTCAGGGAAAGCAATAGGATAGAACGAGCCAGTTTCAGGATGTAATCGGAGTGCCCGATCAGGGCGTTATGAATGTTTTGCAGGTTCTCCAGGCCCAGTACCAATTCACTGAGTATCGTTTCAACTTTTACCAGAACAGGAGGGACGATGTGTTTTTCGGTCTTTTTCTTCTCCTCCGACATTCCTTCACTAAGGATGCTTTCACGGTAGCTCATTTCTTTTTGAAGGGCATTCCACATGAACTCCCGGTAATCTGAAAACCCTTCTTTCTTGAGCAGATTTAACAGAAAAGCCCGGGACTCTTCCATGGCTTTTTGCTTATCACCTAACTGCTGCTCTTTTCGCTTTTCGAATTGCAGGGTTTTGGCATAGCAGTCTTTAACGGTGTTAAAAAGCTCACTCCCCGGTCTTAAACGGATGGATAAGAAACCACCTTTGCATGGGAAAGTTAATGCAAAAACCCAGTAGAAAGATCCATCCCCGGCCAAATTCTTAAAATAGGCAGCGATGGGTTTTCCTGCATTCAGATACTCCCAGAAAATATGAAAGACTGCCCGGGGCATATCAGGGTGCCGGTCAATGTTATGTAACTGTCCTACTAACTCTTGCTGACTGTATTTACTTACATTGACAAAGACCTCGTTGGCGTAAGTAATTTGAGATTTAGTGTCGGTGACGGATAAGAACAACTCCTCAAAAGTAAACGGGCTTTCCTGGTTTACAGGAACCGGTTTTTTGAGGTCTTTAATCTTATCAGTCGTCAATTCTTCAGTCAACATATGGATAGCTTCCTTTGTTAAATGTATTCAGATCAGTATGGTATCTACTTTCCCTTTTGTTTTATCGGTTGAATTCGAGAAAACATTAATTTTTAGAAGCTATAGGAAGTAAATAGTGACTTATTACTGTTAGCCGGAACGGAGCTGAGTAGTTGAATGACGGCCCCTTTGTCTCAGCTATTCAGGCAGACAAAGGCTGAAGGTAATCTCTTCATCATCATTATTGGACAAGAAAATAGTTCCACCAAGCTGCCGGGCGTATAGCAAGGCCAGGGTCAACCCAATACCCAATCCATTGGCTTTATCAGTTACAAAAGGGCTGAATATATTATCAGCGATAGCCTTGGGAATAGCAGGACCGGGATTTGAAATCTGGATCAGCCTTTCGGAGGGTACAGAAACAGTAACCGTGTGATCCGCTCCATGCTGAAGACCGTTTTGAACTAAAAGCTCAATAATGTTTTTGAGGCTGGAAGGATTTCCTTTGAGTTCAAAGTCCGAATCAATGGATTGTATATCGATACGTTGCTGAACGTCTGCCGGGTAGTCAAGCAGCGTGCTTTTAATTAATTTTCCAGCTTTCAGGGAGGTGGATTCATCTTCATCTTCAATCACATTAGGGTCGATGGTATAAAGTATTTCCAGTTCATCCATCATATCATACAGGTTGTTGATACCCTTGTCAATCAGGGCGAAATATTTCTCCTGCTGTTCGTCATCGCTGTATTCACTAAGCATATCAACATAGCCGGATATACCGGTAAGCGGGGAGCGGAACCGGTGAAGCATGACAGCAATCATATTTCTCCAAGAGGCTAAGGTTTCCTCATCCGGTATTTCATTTCGTTGCTTAAAAACAATGAGGGTGTATTCTTCGTCTTCCCATGTAAATGCACGTTCATCAAAGCCCAGCCATTGATTTTTTAAGCAGGCAACCGGTTCGCCGGATATGTTCGCGTCAATTACAGTAACGGCTTCATCAAAATTTTGCCCTAACAGATCGTCAATAGCAGCAGAAGGATGGCTGGCATAGCAGATTTTCCGGTTATTGTGATGTAAAACCAAAAGGGGCTCTGGATACCCGTTAAATAGGTCTTTTATGATCTGCATTAATGTATGCTCCGAAGTTATGTAATGGTAACCATCAATCTGCTTAAATGCATTAACGGGTTTAACTGCCAAATCTGGTGTACAAATTTCTTGCCGTAAAGTCATCATTGTTGTTCTGCTTTAATTCTGTTCGGGTTGTTTAACCGGTTATCAGCGATCCCCCTTACACCTTAAATGAATTCGGAAAGACGGAAAAATTTGCCAAGAAGCGGTCAATTCTACTCTTGTCTTTTCGGATTGTTCCCCAAAAAAATGGATATCAGGTATTTGAGAGAGGTTTAGGTGAGCTGGCACAGCAATTGCAATTACCCGTGCGAGTGACTCAAAACCAAAGCAAAATTTCAATGAACTTTATCGATAGTAATCATAGTCAAATGTTAGCCAGGGCGATGGATACCTATTCACTTCGCCAAAAAGTGACGGCTTCAAACATCGCTAATGCCGATACGCCTAATTATAAAAGGCATGAAGTGCTTTTTGAGGAAGAACTTCAGCAGGCACAGCTGGATGAAGGCATCAGCGGCATGAAAGCGGTATCGCCTTCCATTGTGCAGACAGAAGAAAGTGTGGTTCTGGAAGATGAGATGATAGAGATGGCCGATACACAAATTCGGGTGCAAATGGTTACCCGCTCGCTTCGGCATCACTTCAGTCTTCTTAAATCAGGAATTACAGGCATTAACCGATAAAACCCATTCAGATGCTCCCAGATAGATTATCATCAACATTTCAAACTGCCGCTCAGGGCCTGGCCTTACAACGCGAGCGGATTTCCGTTGCATCGCAAAATATTGCTAATGCTCAAACTTCGGCACCCGCAGGCTCCGAGAATGTTTATCGGCCAAAACGGGTACAATCTTTAGCTCCGGACCAACAAAAATTTCTACAGGTCCTTTCCGAGAGTGTTTCTTCACTCACAAGAACCAACCCAAAGCACATGGCTACCGGTGTTGGAAATACTCCTAACGGTGAGAAAGCAACCGGGCTGGGGCCTGACTTTCATGTAAGCGAACAGAATAAATTCCGCTACGAGTATGATCCCAACCACCCAGATGCCGATAAAAACGGAATGGTAAAATATCCGGACATCGATATGGTGCGCGAAATGACGGAGATGGTGAGTGCCAATCGTCTGTATGAAGCCAATCTGAGCAGCATCGAAGCTGAAAAAGAAATTATTAAACGATCACTGGAGATCTGATACCATGAACAGTATTAATTCAATCTATACCCAACAAGCCGGACAAGTAAGCCGAAACACAGCCCTTAGAAGTGCAGCCGGCTCTCAAGATTTACCCAAGCTAACCCAGGATGAATCTTCTCTGATCAACCAGAAATTTACCGCAGAGAAAAAAGCAGCGATGAATATTTATTCGGTGGATGGAAAAGTGAATCAGCATGAGTTGTCGCGCGGAAGAAATATAGACACCCGAATTTAAAAGAAGGAAACAGGTAAGAAAAAGCCATGCAAAGCCCAGTACAATTAAACGGATTACAGTTACCCAAGGATATTGAAATTACCCCGAAGCATTATGAGATCGCGGTAGATGATGTTGAAAAAGATTCCTTTGCCGATATGCTTTCTAATGCGATCAACGGGGTAGATACAACGATGAAAACTTCTGAATCAAAGATGCAGGATTACGTGTCCGGTAAAACCGACAACGTTGCGGACGTGATGATCTCAATGCAGCGTGCTCAGCTCAGCTTCCAGATGATGGTTGAAGTGCGCAACAAAGCCATTGAGACCTACAATGAAATAAGCAGAATGCAAATATAAGGACAGCACTAAATGAATAAGTATGTAGAAAGTTTTCAGGAGTTTTTTGGTCCGCTGAGCAATGCCCAGCGTGCCATGTTTGTGGTGCTGATGCTGGTGGTGCTCACCATTATCGGGGGTGTGTTCTACTGGTCGCAACAGGAGGAAAATGTGCTCCTGTTTGGATCACTTCAGCCTGAGGTAGCCCAGGAAATTGTAACCGAACTGAATAATCGCGGAGTCAATTACGAGCTGCAGGAAAGCGGCCGCGCTATTTATGTACCCAGCGATAAGGTTCACGAACTACGGCTGGAGCTGGCCCCGATGGGTGGAAGCTTCTCGGACGTAAAAGGCTACGAGCTTTTTGATACCAATGCTCTCGGTATGACCGACTTTATGCAGCAGGTAAATAAAAAGCGGGCTCTTGAAGGGGAATTGGCTCGTTCTATCAACAGCCTGGAGCAGGTTGAGTTTTCCCGCATCCATTTGGTGCTGCCTGAGCGTTCTCCTTTTGAAGAAGTATCAGTAGAGGCCTCGGCATCAGTAATCCTGAACCTGAAAAAGGGGCAGGCCCTCAAAAAAGAACAAATTGAAGGGATAACATCCCTGATTGCCGGTAGTGTTGAAGGGCTGGAGTCGGCTAATGTTACCGTTTTGGATCAGGCCGGAAACAGGCTGACTGATGAAATTGATTATGAATCAGAACTCGCTTTCGGATCATCCCAAATGCAGCTTCGCCAAAAAACGGAAGCCTATCTGACCGAGCGCGGACAGTCGATGCTGGACAGAGTTCTTGGAGCCGGTAACAGTATTCTCCGGGTTTCAGTAGAACATGATTTTGATCGGATTGTACGGGAGTCGGATTTAATTGACCCCGACAGCCGAACCGTTATTTCAGAAGAAAAAAGAGAACAAACCAATAATGATGAGGTCATGGAGCCGGTTGCCGGGAATGTGACCAACAACAACCAGACCGGATCGGTGGTGGTTGCCAGTAATAACAACGGGTCAACGGTTCAAACCAGAAATTACGAGGTAAATCGTACCCGGGAAGTTTTTGAGAAAACTCAGGGTGAGTTAAAGATGGTGTCGGCTTCGGTGCTGCTGAATTACAAGCAGCGGTTTGAAGAAGGCGAAGAGGGAGAGCAAACGCTGGTAAGTGAGCCATACTCTGAGCAGGAAGTGGAAGAATTTAAGGAAGTTGTGAAAGTAGCCCTGGGTATTCAGGACAATCGCGGAGATCAATTGACGGTGAAACAGGTTGAGTTCTTTGATAAGCATCCGATCGACAACGGCGACTTTTTTACAGGCCAGCCTACCTTCACCAACAACATTTTACGATGGTCTCTCATCGGGATCACCTTTGTGGTTGTAATTCTGCTGATCAACAGCATCAAGAAAAAATCAGGAGTGGATGAACTCAATATGGTAAGCAAATTTGAAGCGGGCGATCAGCTGGAAGGCGGTGAAAAACAAAACTCATTACCGGGAGAAAGCTCGGCTGCTAACCAGCTTGAAGGAGCAGAGGGAGCCGAAGGTGAAGAAGGTGAAAACCAAACGAAGAAGTTACCTGAGAAGAAATACAACAAAGACGAAATCGTGAATTTCGTTGAGTTGAAGCCGGCAGAAGCCGCCCAGGTAATGAGAGCAATGATAGCATCAGAAGATAATTAACAGAGGAAAAATGGCAGCTACTACAAAAAGTAAACCGGGTGTATTTAATGATATTTCGGACTTAAGCGGTCCGCAAAAAGCAGCTGTGTTTATCATGAGTATTGGTACTCGCACGGCAGCAACGATGATGAAATCACTGAGCGAGAGCGAGATCGAAAAAATTACTCTTGAGATCGCTAAGATTAAAGATGTGAAATCAGAAGTCGTGGATGGTGTTTTAAAGGAGTATTACGCCCTGATGGAAGTGAAGCAATACATGCTGAATGGTGGTGTGGATGCCGCCGAAGATCTGCTTGCCCAATTGGGAGACAGTGCCAATTCAGAGAAGATGCTGAAGCGGCTTAAGGCACAAAGTGGCAGTACGGTATTTGATGAATTTCAACAGACCAAAATCACTCAAATTGCCTCCTTCATTCAGAATGAACACCCTCAGGTTGCCGCACTTATTTTCTCCCAGCTACAGGTGGAGAAATCGGCCGAAATACTTGGATATCTCGACAAAGAACTGCAGGCAGATATTGTGTATCGCCTGGCAAGTATGGATAAAATTTCAAGCGAGGTAATCGAGGAAATTGAGGAAGTAATCAAAGAACATATGGGTGGCATGGATACCCTTGGCGACCGCGTGAAAAGCGGAACCAATATCGTGGCCCAAATCCTTAACGGATCTGATATTACCGTTGAGCGCCATGTACTGGATACCATCGGTGAAAGGGATGAACAAATGGCCAGCGATATCAAAGAGCAAATGTTCCTATTCGAAGATATTCTGCACTTCGACGATCGCACCGTTCAGCTTATCATCAACGAGATGGAAAAAGCCGACATGGTTATGGGACTCAAAGGAGTGGAAGAAGCACTGGCAAACAAGTTCCTCAAAAACATGTCGAACCGGGCGGCCGATATGCTGCGTGAAGATATGGATGCCCTTGGTCCGGTAGCATTGAAAGATGTGAAAGAAGCCCAGCAGCGTATCATCAAGAAAATAAAAGAACTGGAAGAAGACGGCCAGATTTCTACACGTAAGATGGACGAAGAAGAGATAGTTGAGTAAGCAGAATGAGAACTCAGAAGGTCTTACAAAATAATCAAATAAGCTGGTTTAATGAGGGCAGCAAGCGCCTGAATTACCAGATGATTTTTAATGAAAGTGAGGTTAAAAACGAAGAAGATGAATACACGGAAGAAAAGACAGATATTAATGAGCTACTTGATGAAAGAGATGCCCGTTGGAAAAGAAAGCTTGAACAGGTTCGCGATGAAGCTTACGCTGAAGGATTTAATGCAGGCCAGGCTGAAGGCATAGAAACGGCCCGGGCTGAGATCGATGAAAAGCTTTCAGTGGTCAGGGAGGCTTTGGAGCAAGCTCATGAAGAGTGGAAAAGCCGCCAACAGATATTGGAGCCGGGCTTATTGGATATGGTTTTCGAGATTAGTGAATCTATTCTCGGTATTCCGGTTGAGAACCCCGCAATAAGAGAATCCCTTGAGGAAAAATTAGCCCCGCTGCTGCAAAAGATTAATGAGCAGTCGAAGCCCATTCTTTGGGTTTGCGAAGATGACCTGGAATTTGTGCAGGCACTAAAAGACGATTTTTCCAAAAGTATGGTACTGAACATGCAGATTTCCGAAGAATGCAATCCCGGCGAGTTCAGGCTGGAAACCCAGGAAGAAACCGTGGTTCACAACTTCAGGGAAATGCTGGATGAATTTAAAAAGACATTAGCCCTGCCATCATGGAAATAGCTGAAATGCCCTCCTTACAAAAGCACTTCGATACCATTCGTGGAAAAATCAGCGGTGAGCTGAGCCAGGTGAAGAGGTTTGGAAAAGTATCTTCCATCATCGGTACTATCATTGAATGTACCGGACTGGAGGCTTCGGTTGGGGAAGTGTATGGCATCCATACTGTTATGGATACCATTGTGCCCGCTGAAGTAGTGGGGTTGAAGGAAGGGAAAACGCTGCTTATGCCATACGACCGTGTAGTGGGTATGAAAGCCGGCTGCAAAGTGGAGAGTATGGGGCAATCGCTGAATGTGCCGGTCGGTTTTGAGATGCTGGGCCGGGTAGTGGATACCAACGCCGAGCCCATAGATGGGAAAGGACAAATTCGTGTAACCGGGCAAATGCCGGTACATAACGACCCACCCGCTCCGCTTGACCGTGCCCCCATTAACGACATTATGTTTACCGGCATCCGGGCATTGGATGCATTAAATACGGTGGGAACCGGACAGCGAATTGGGCTTTTTGCCGGCTCCGGTGTGGGTAAATCCGTTTTAATGGGGATGATAGCCAAGCATTCCTCGGCCGATATCAATGTGATTGCCCTGATTGGTGAGCGTGGCCGTGAGGTTCAGGAATTTATCCAAGACACACTCGGCGAAGAAGGGCTGGCGCGGTCGGTTGTGGTAGCGGCAACCTCAGATAGCGCGGCCATGAGTCGGGTAAAAGGAGCATTCACGGCAACGGCTATTGCGGAATATTTCCGCGACCAAGGAAAAAATGTCCTCTTGATGATGGATTCTGTGACCCGGGTAGCCATGGCGCAAAGAGAAATTGGGCTGGCTTCCGGGGAACCTCCAACCACCAAAGGATACACTCCAAGTGTGTTCACCATTCTCCCGAAATTGCTTGAAAGACCGGGTAAAACACACAAGGGAAGCATCACCGGATTGTACACCGTTTTGGTTGATAATGACGATATGAACGAACCCATTGCCGATGCTGTACGTTCCATTTTAGACGGCCATATCGTGCTTTCCCGCCGTTTAGCGCATAAAAATCATTATCCGGCGATTGATATCCTCGAAAGTATTTCGCGGGTTATGACCAAGATTGTAACACCCGAGCAACGGCAAATTGCGATGAAAGCCCGGGAGCTGCTGGCTACCTATCGCGAGGCCGAAGACCTGATCAATATTGGCGCTTATGTAAAAGGTTCAAACCCAAAAATTGACGAATCCATAAAAAAACATCCGGGTTTGGAATCATTTTTGATACAGGACTTAAACGAAACAGATTTCAGCGATGATCTCTGGGATACGCTAAAGAAAATTATTGAATAAAAATCACGAGCAACAGACATGAAATTCAAATTCTCTCTTGCACCGGTTCTTAAAGTTCGGAAACACCAGGAAAAGCTTCAGAAGCAAAAGCTGGCTGAGCAGGTTTCCAAAAAGCAGAAGATCAGCGATGTGCGTGATGATGTACAGGGGAAATTGAAAACCTTTCTGCAAAACGCCGAAGATAACTCAGTGGAGAATATTCATATGATCCGAAGACGATCGGCTCATCTGCAACAGGTGCATCAGAAAATGGATAAGCTGAGCAGGGATCTGGACAAAGCTGAAGTTGAGGTTTCCAAAGAGAGAGAGAAACTGGCCGCGGCGCATAAGAACCTTCACATACTGGAGAAAGTGAAAGAATTTGAAAAGGGACTTTTTTCGGAACGTGTGGCCAAAGATGAACAGAAATTTATGGATGAAATTGCAACTCAATCATTTAGCCGTTAAGCGATGAACAAAGCAGTAATACTTAAAATTGCGGGTTTAATAACTGTACCATTGTTGGTGATGATTGTCGCCATGTACTTCTTGTATCCCTATATCAATAAAGAGGAGTACAATGAATTGGTGCAGGCACAGGAAGAAAAGCTGGACGCTGAATTTGAAGCACTGGGCTTGCCTGCTCAGGAAGATTCGGTGGTTGCCGTTCTCTCTGATACAACAATGGTAATGGATTCTGTAGCCGTTGACACCTTGGTTACCGATGAGCTTCAGCTGGCACTGGAAGAAAATACCCTTTTGCATAAAAGAGTCGATTCTTTGATTGCTGAGATCGAAGTGCTCAAAGCAAATCAGCCGGAAGAAACCGATGCTGAGGATATTCAGGAGCTCAGCAAAGAAGAGTTCGCGCAGCGTATTAAAAGTTTATTAAACCTGGAGGAAGACGATCTTGCTCCTATCCTTGAGAAAATGACCAACGAGCAGTTGGTAAGGCTTTACAATGGAGGGGGCACCATTCAGCGGGAGAAAATTCTGCGGTCACTGAATTCCGATAAAGCAGCCAAACTTATGACGGAGATTATGCTATGATAAAGCAGTTACTATCATCAGCCGGAAGTAGTAAAGAAGCCGGGCTTGCAACAAATATTACAAAAACACCAGGAGCTGAAGGAGATCAGGCTTCACCGGGACTATTTGGTTCTATACTGAAAACCGTACAAGGTTTTGGACAGCAAGCGGAATCTGATAACACTTCTTCGAAGAAGGAGAAAGGTCTGTCGGAAGAAGCACCCCTTGCCCATGAAACCACACCTGCTAAGGTCGAAGTTACAGGAGATGAAAAAGTAGCGGTGCAAGAGCAAGTTGAAAATGAACAGAATCAGGAAGTAACGGAGGCAGAAAAGGAAGTTAAAATTCCTGAGTCTAAACCGGCTGAGTCTAAAAGCAATTCTCAAGTTGAGAAAGAGCATACTGTGTTAACCGATGCCGGCGAAAAGACATCTCCCACTGCCGTTGAGCCTTCAAATAAGGCAACTGAAAAGAATATAGAAACGGCCGGGTCAGCGGTTGAAACCGAAGATAAATCAGACGCATCAACCATTTCGAAACCGGCCAAAGCTATAAGTACACCATTGAATTCCGAAGGGAACGCTGAGGTAACAAACACCACGGAAGTTTCTGAAGCAAAGAATGCCGACCAGGTAGTAAAACCGGCTGCTGAACAGGTAGCCGGGGCAGGGGAAGCTAAGGCTGTTGAACCGGGAGTACCAAAAATGGAGTCTTCGGTTAAGAGTGGCTCTGAAGTCACGGAAACATCTGAAGGTGGAAATACAACGAAAACCACTTTTTCGGTTAAAGAAAAGGTGTCTGAATCAGAAATTGAACTTCAGGAGGCTGAAGGAGATTCATCGAAAACTTCTTCAACAAACAATGTACAAAACCAGGCTCCTGCCTCACCTTTGGTGAATGAAGGAGCAGCTCCTCTGCAAAAGAATCAAAAAGTAGCTGAGCAGGTATCTGCAAACATCCAGAAACAGCAGGTTGAGGAAAACTCTGAGACCAATGAAACCGAGCCTGAAGCAAAGGTGGATGTCACAAAACAGGCTATGCGGGCAGCTACCGGCCAAACCACCACAGGTACTCCTGAATTAAACCAGGGAATACAAAGCCAAAAGGCTGAAGAAGTAAGAGAAAAGAGATTTCGTGAAAACTATGCTTTTTCGGGCCGGCAGGAACTGACCTCCGAGCGGCTTGACGTTATTACCCAGGGCAGAGACACAAAAGCTCCGGTTTCCTTTCTGTCGCAACTGGATGTTCCGGTTCAAGCCATTCAGAACCAGATGAGTCCCGGCCAAAATTCTGCGATGACAACCGAGCAAGAGTTGATGCTGAAAGAATATTTAAAAGAATCGGTTGAGATGACCGAGCAGAAGGATACTTCCAACGCTTTGTTTGCCAGAATGGGAGAAATGCCTGTATCAAATATGCTGGTTCGCAGAACCGTGATGCCATCGCTTACCCAGGCTGTTCAGAAAACGATTTCAGCCGGAAAAGCCACTCCGGAAACCTGGCAAAAGCACAGTTTTGAACTGGAGGATGGAAACAGCATTCAGCTTTCTACCCGACAGGTGGATGGCGTGTTACAGGTGAAGCTGGCAACCACAAGTGTGGAATTAAGTCGTCTGATGCAGCAGTACGAACAGGAAATTAAACAACACCTGGAGCAGGAATGTCAACTGGATGTAAACCTTCAGTTTGATGGCGGTGAACAGGGGCAGGAAATGTCGGGCTTCTTTGGGAACTCGTCTTCGTCCCGGCAAAAATCGCCGATGATAAAATCGGGTGCGGGAAATGAACAGGCAACGGCCCGGAAAACCGAACAGAACTTACAACAAACCGTCCGTCGATTTGGCTACAACCAAATGGAATGGACCGCTTAAAGGAACCGAACCATGGATGTAAATAGTATAACTTCACAAGCCTCAGGAGCATTTGCTCAACAAGGGCAGACTAAGAAAAGTCAGCTCGGGCAACAGGAATTCTTACACCTGTTGGTGGCGCAAATGCGTAATCAGGATCCTATCAACCCAATGGATGGAGCCGAATTTGCCTCCCAGCTTGCTCAGTTTAACTCAGTGGAGCAGCTGATCAGCGTGAATAACGGCCTGAAAACCCTGCAAGGTAGCCAGGATATGATGAGCGCCAGCTTAACAAACTCCATGGCAGCATCACTTACAGGAAAGCAGGTGAAGGCATTGAGCAATGAGGTTCACCTTGGAGCTGAAGGCAATTCTGATATTCAGTTTGAACTGAATAACTCAGCCGATTCGGTTGAGATTATCATCCGCGATGCGAGTGGATCAGAAATACGCCGCGAAACAATGAATGGGTTGTCATCCGGCGACCACGACTGGACATGGGACGGGCTGAATAATGCCGGTGACCGCATGGGAGAAGGAGATTATACCATTGAAGTGAAGGCAGCGAACGGGGATAATCCCGTAGGCTCGCTGGTATTTATTGAGGGTATAGCCGACAGAGTACGTTATACATCCGAAGGAGTATTCCTCTCGGTGAATGATGTAGAGATACCTATTGGTGATGTTGAAGAAGTAGGTACTGGAATTTTCTAAACGTAATTAATCAAAAAAACAAAAGGGGCATCGAGTAGCATCGCCCGGCAGTACTAAAGGCTGCAATTTTCAAAAAGACAGGAGATAACTTATGTCATTAGTCAAATCTTTAAATTCAGGTGTTAGTGGTTTGAGAGCATTTCAAACCAAAATGGATGTTATAGGTAATAACATTGCAAATGTAGAAACGGCGGGCTACAAATCATCATCGGTTACTTTTGCTGAGATGATGAGTGAGCGTTTAGGCCGGGCAGGTGGTGGCGGAGATTCCTCCCCCCAGCTGAGCAACCAGGTTGGGTTGGGAGTGCGTGTATCTTCCATCAGCCGCGATTTTAGCCAGGGTGCGATGCAAAGCACAGGCCGATCCACCGATTTAGCCATTGAAGGCGAAGGATACTTTATGGTATCAGACGGCGGTGAAAACCTGATGACCCGAGCCGGTAACTTTGTATTTAACAAAGATGGAATGCTGGTAGATCAGGCCGGTCGTTCAGTTCAAGGATACATCGCTGACAGTAGTGGAAACATTCTGGGCGGCGGTGCGGCTGAAGACGTTCGTATCGATTTTGAGAACGTACTTCCTCCAAAGAAAACAGATAACGTGACGCTTGCCGGTAACCTGAATGCAGGAACCAGCGTGAGCAAAGTACTGCAAGCTCAAAGTGGATTTACAACCGCAGCCGGAGACAATGCAACGGCTACAACTCCTATAAACGATCTGAGCCAAACACTGACGGATCTATCTGCGGGTGATGTAATTTCGTTCGATGTTACATTAAACGACGGAACGGCTGCAACTATCTCACATACTTATTCTGCCGGTGACACTGTTGGTGATATGATTAACAGCTTCAACAGTGGATTAACCTCAACTGAAGGCCAGCTTTCTTTGATTGACGGAATGATGAACCTGCGCTCGGCAACTATGGGCGACAGTGATCTCGACATTTCAAATGTATCAGTAACCGGAGCGGGAGACATCAACTTCCCGGGACTGCAAACTATTCAGGAAGGCCAAACCAACACGCAAACCATGAGTACCACGGTTTATGATGATCTTGGTCAGGCTCACTCACTGATGCTTGAGTTCACACAGGTTGGTACCAACGAATGGCAATACGACGCCCGTTTCCTTGATGGCGAAACCATCACAAGCGGAGCTTCCGGAACCGTTACGTTTGATGAACTCGGCCAGCTTTCTTCAGGCGATATGCTGAACATGACTTTTGAGCCTGGTCGAGGAGCAAGCACATCAAGTTTCGCCGTAAACCTCGGTGATTCCCAAACAGGAACACGGTTCACACAATATGCAGGATCTAATTCTGCTAAGGTGATTAGCCAGGACGGTTACACCCAGGGACAGCTTATTGATGTTGCCATTGATGGAGCCGGACAGGTTCAGGGAATTTATGACAACGGAAACAGCACCGTTCTGGCGCAGCTTGCTCTTGCGCAGGTTCAAAACCAGAATGGACTTGAAATGGTAGGAAGCGGGTTGTTCCGTGCTACCTCAGCTGCCGGCGAAATGTTTGTAAACACAGCCGATAGCTTTGCCGGAACAGCTATTAACTCCGGTTCGTTGGAAGGATCAAATGTTGACCTGGCCAAAGAATTTACAAATATGATTACCTCACAACGAGCCTATCAGTCAAACGCTCGGGTAATCACAACTTCTGACGAAATGTTGACAGAAGCAGTAAATCTGAAAAGGTAATTAGCCAAACGATAACGTAGCTAATTTTTCATAGTTAAGGTTAAAGCTCTGCTCTCAGAAATTGGTCTGCAGATCAATTATGGGGGTAGAGTTTTTTTATGCTTATGAATTTTTCAGAAATGCCGATACCAATCCTATATCACTAAACCATTCAGTACCGATACGCTTTTAGAAAAACAGGGGGATATCCTCTTAAGATTTTTATCCATACACCGATAAAGGAAATATGTTAGATCGTTCAACAATCATAGGATTAGTTATTGGGTTCACCCTGATCGTCGGTTCCATCATGATGGAAGGAAGTATTCTCATATTCTTGAGTTTGTCTTCTCTTTTTATTGTGGTTGGGGGGGCGATGGCATCAACCATGATCAGCTTCAGCATTGATGACATCAAAACGAGTTTTAAAACCTTCATGGGATTAATGAAAGTGACCTCTATTGACCTCCGAACCGACATGGAGTTGCTCAGTATGTTTGCCCGGCGTGTTAGAACCGGTGGATTGTTGATTCTGGATAACGACATCAAACATCTAAAAGATGACTATCTGAAGAATGGTCTTCAGCTGGCGGTTGACGGTTTCAAAGAAGAAAGCCTGGATAGTATTCTTGCAGATGAGATAAAAGGAGCAGAGCGGGATTTAGAACTCGCTGCCGGTGTTATGAATTCACTGGCTACCTATGGACCTGCATTCGGTATGATCGGGACTATTGTGGGGCTGGTATTGATGCTTCAGAATATTTCGGATCCGGAGGCGCTTGGGGCCGGTATGGCGGTGGCCCTTTTGACAACACTTTACGGAAGTATGTTCGCCAATATGATTGTGGGACCGCTGGCGGCAAAATTAGAGTATTTGAGTGAAATTGCTTTGAACCGAAAGCGGATGTTCAGGGTGGGTATTTTGTCCATTGTAGCCGGTGAAAATCCCCGCATCATGGAAAAGAAAATGCTGATTCATATTGACCCGCACAGCCGGGCAGAGTACGTCAAACACCATGAAGAACTAAAGATTATCAAACAACGCGACGAGAAGTTTTACAAACTTTGGATCGAACAACAGGATAAAGAATGGGAAAATCTGAAGGAGATTCTCAAGGCTGGTTAGTGACCTATAGTGACCTTGTGACGTTGATTCTCACGTTCTTTGTGTTGCTATACACCATGACTTCCGGTGTTGAGAAAACATCGTTTAACAGCTTTATACAATACTTCCAGAAGAATGCGGGATTTTTGCCGGAATCTCAGGCAGCCGTAGAAAGTATTGAGAATAAAATAGAACCCGAGCAGCTCGAGCAAATGATGGAAGAGCAGATGGAGCGATGGGAAGCCTTTGCCGATTTTTTGCATGAGCAGGATGTAGCATCCGAAGTGGATATTCAGCTACTCCGCGACGGAGTTAAAATCACGTTGAGTGATTCGCTTACATTTGAAAGTGGTTCTTCTGAATTATTACCGGAGGCTAAGATCGTATTACAGCAGGTTGCCGAAGTTCTGGGGGAGCGTGAAATTGATATTGAGGTACAGGGGCATACCGATAATGTGCCTATTAGTAACATGTTGTTCCAATCAAACTGGCATTTGGGGGCGGCGCGTTCGGTATCGGTAGTGCAGTATTTACAAGCACAGGCAGATATGGCCCCTTCCCATTTTAAGGCGAGCAGTTTTGGGGAATATCGCCCGGTATCAGAAAATGAAACAGCGGATGGAAGAAGAAGAAACCGGCGCGTTGAGATCTACCTGAAAGACCTGATTGCCAGGGGAGCCCTTGAGGCCGTACTGCCATTTGATGAGCCCATTCCGGTTTATAATCCAACAACAAATTAACAGTTACCATCATGGCTACAGAGAATAAAAACGACCCAAAAGACAAAAAGGATATAAAAGCCAAGAAGCGTAAAGGCGGGCCAAATTTTCTTAAGCTCGGAAAATATTTCCTGCTTGTGCTTATTCTGGTGGGGCAGGGATTTCTGGCGTACGCCATTGTGGATAAATATTATCCAACCGTTTTTGCTAAAATGAGTGAGAAAAGTCCGTCCGATTACGGCACTTATCAAATGGAAGAGATGGTGGTGAATCCCGCTAATACTTATGGGAAAAGATACCTGATGGTGGAAATAAGCCTTGAATTGGACGATAAAGACCATGTTTCGCTTCTCGACGAGAATATGATGAAGCTGAAGCAAGAAATTATTGATGCGCTTTCGTCACGTAATGTTGACCAACTTACCCGGGTAGCCGGGCGCGAAGAATTAAGGAGAGAACTTTCAGGACTAATTAATTCCTCAATCGGAGTACGTTCGGTACGCAATTTGTATTTCACTAAATATGTAATGCAATGATCGTAAACCAAGAACGGAAACTCTTATGGAATCGAAGCTGCCCAGGCATACATTGGGAAATGTTAAATATGTAGAATCCTACGATTTCAAACATCCAAAGCTGTTTAGTAAGGAAATCATGAGGACGCTGCATGCTATTCATGAAGTATTTTCCCGAAACCTAAGCCGCATTTTCAGCTCCTCGCTTCGCTACAAAGTGGATGTGTACCTCGACAAGGTAGACCAACTTTCGTCAACGGAGTTTGCCCGGCAAATAAAAAGCCCGAGCACCATTTACCTGCTATCAGTGAAAGAACTTGGCGGTGAAGTGATAGTGGTCCTTCCTCCCGAATTTTGTATTCACCTTATTGAAAGACAAAGCGGCGGTGCTGAAAAGAAACTTAGCGAGCGCCGAATCCTCACCATCATCGAAGAGAAAATTATGTCGCGGGTGATGGGTAGCATCAGCAATGAAATTGTGATGGCCTGGGAGCCGTACATGGATTTCAAGGTGGATGATGTAAAGTACGAAAGCAAGCCTGAAAACCTCCATCTGGCTTCTGTTGACCCCAATATCGTAGTGAAATTTGCGGTAGATCTGGGCGGTCAAGAAATTGAGATCGGCATTTCCTATTCCTACAGCCTGCTCAAAAAGGCAATGAACGACACGATCATGAAAAAGGGGATGAACTCGCGCAAGGAACGGCTTTCGGAGGAAGAGATGGAGTCGTATAAGCGAACCCTGGAAAAAGCCAACATCCGCATTCAATCGTTGCTGGGCACCACTCGGCTCACCCTGGATGAAATCATGAACCTGAAGGAAGGCGATACCATCCCGCTGCGGCAAAAGTCAGACAAGCCGCTGGAAATACGCGTGAATGGCGTAAAGAAAATGACGGCATATCCCGGGGTTATTCAGGGATACAGAGCTGTCAAAATATTTGAACTCCTCGAAGAAATTAACGAACAGGAACTGGTATAACTATGAATTACTATCAAGAACAACTGCAAAATAACCTTCCCGAAATAGAGAAGTATTTAACCTCTGTTCTGCTGGAAGAAACGAATATTGAAATCACCTCTTTTGAGACTATTTCTTCGGAAGCTTTTCTGGAGAAGATGGTCAAGGAAGATATTTTCATCCTTACAAGAGATGAAAATACCGAGACCGACCTTATCTGTATTCTGGATAAAGACTGGTTTGCCATTCTTTCCAGCATCATGTTGGGTGTGGATGAAAGCTCGTTCAACGAGGTGACTAAAGACTTATTGATGAAGTTCTCGTCCGAACTTTCCACAACGCTGTCCAAGAAATTGAAAGAAGACGGGCAGGAATTTGATCTCCGCGAGCTGGAAGTATTAACGCTTAAGCAGCTGGAAGATAAATTAGGCCATACCGAATATTTCTTTGGTATGATGGAAGTGGAAGGCCTGGCTGACGATAAAATTAAAGCAGCTTCAGTGTTCGGGAATCCGCAAGCGCAGGTTGTAGCTGAGGAAGAACCTGAAGAGGAAGTTGAGGAAGAACCGGCAAAAGATGAGTTCACTCCATCTGATTCCGAAGAACTCGAAAAAGCCGGCGCAAAGGAAGAGGTGATATCCGGCCGCTATATTGAGTTTGAAGATTTTGAGCAAACCACTCCGGCCATCAAAAATGGTGATGGCAATAGCATGGATCTGCTTAAAGATGTGGAAATGGATGTGTCGGTAGAACTTGGACGCATCGAATTACCGCTTGGTAAAGTACTTCAGCTTTCCAAAGGTTCTGTAATAGAATTAGAGAAACTGGCCGGTGAGCCGGTTGACATCCTCGTAAACGGGCAGCGTATTGCTCACGGCGAAGTTGTAGTTGTAGACGAACATTTTGGCGTTCGGATCTCAAATCTGATTACTACCCGCCAACGTTTAGCCAAGCTCTCGTAATGGACTTCACCAAAATCCTTTCACAGTCAAAAAAGAAGCCACAGAACGTGCTCAAAATCGTGCTTGCGTTTGCGGTGGCCCTGTTGGTTATCTGGATGTTTCTGGTATCAAGAATGGAGTTCTCAGCCACTGAAAAGGCTGCATCCAATCCGGAAGCGATAGAACGCACCCAGGGTTTAAAAACAAGCCTTGGGCAAAAAACCGCTGAAGTTGAAGCAACAGCTTCAGAGCCGGAAAATGCCGGGGAAGACACCGTTTTTCAAAATGCATTTACCACCTTCCTGGTAATGATGGGGATGCTGGGACTGGTTTGGTTTTGGGCAAGAAAAAAGTCCGGTTCAACCCAACAAAAACAAGAAGGGCGTGACCTTGGAGAACATATTCTGGGGCAAGGTGCACAGTTGAAGTTTGTAGAAATTAATAACGAGGTGTGGGTGATGGGAATGACCGCAGGATCGCTGAATTTACTGCATCGCATCCCTAAATCAGAGTGGAATGAAAACGAAGGTTTGGAAGAAATAGCAGAGGTCAAAAACGGTTCCGCTGATTTTAAATCACTCTATAAAATGTTCAAGAACTAAGATGATGTCGAAGTTGAAACTTAAAAGTTCGTTGTTTACGAAGGTTTTTATAGTGATGGCCTCGCTGTTTGTGGCACTGCCATCGTCTTCTGAGGCTACACCGATTAATTTGGCTTCGGTAACAAGCCCGATGTTTATTCAAGCTATTCCGCAAATCGATCTATCGATTGGAAACACCGGCGCTACCGCACAGGACGAAGATTTTACCTTGCCGATTCAGGCTCTGATTTTAATCACGGTACTTTCATTCGGATCGGCCTTCATCACCATGATGACCAGCTTTACCCGGATTATCGTGGTATTTTTCTTTCTACGGATGGGGTTGGGTACACAGCAGTCACCGCCCAATCAGGTGCTGGTAGGACTGGCATTATTCCTCACAATTTTCATCATGAAGCCCACATTTGACCGGATGAACGAGGAAGCCATTCAGCCGTACATCAACGAAGAAATGACGCAAATGGAAGCATTGGGGGCAGCTGCGGTTCCGCTCAAGGAGTTCATGGTTCGGCAGACATCAGATCAGGACCTGCTGTATTTTATGGACATGGCGGAAATCCAAAGCGTAGATGATATTGAAACCCTGCCACTTTATGTAGCCGTACCGGCCTATGTGTTAAGCGAGCTTAGGGTGGCCTTCCAGATTGGCTTTATGATTTACCTGCCCTTTATGGTCATAGACCTTGTGGTTGCTTCCATCTTGCTGGCGATGGGTATTATGTTCCTTCCGCCGGTGATGGTTTCGCTGCCTTTTAAAATCCTTGTTTTTGTACTTACCGATGGCTGGTACCTGCTGGTACAGTCGCTGGTTGAAAGTTTTAATTAGAGAAGAATGAATATAGATACAGCACTTTATTGGTTACAGGAAATGCTCACAGCCGTTGTGGTTTTATGTTCACCGGCCATGGTAGGGGCGCTTGCCGTAGGTTTAGCTGTCGCCATTTTCCAGGCGGCTACCTCTATTCAGGAAATGACTCTTAGTTATATCCCGAAGATGGTAGTGGTAGTGGTGGTACTGTTTTTTGCTTTTGGCTTCATGTTGCAGTTTGCGGTCGATTTCACACAACGCGTGTTCGATTTCATACCGCAGATTACACAATAACCGCAGGCTTTTGTGCTCACCGAAACAGCAACCCGGAGGTAAGTAAATGGAATCACTTACGATAGATATGATTTTATCGGTGTTCCTTGTTTTTACCCGGGTAGCTGCGCTTATCATGACCGGACCTTTTTTCAGTTCGGCAGCTTTTCCCAAGCAAATTAAGCTGTTTTTTGCAATGGCGACTACCATTCTGCTTTTCTTTGCCATCCCGGCCGATGGTGCTTTTGTCTCAGCAAGTGACGGCACGCTATTTATTTTCCAGGCCATTATTCTCGAAATTTTAGTGGGAATGGCCTTGGGTTTGGTGGGCCAGCTTGTGTTTGCAGGACTTGAAATGGCGGGGATGCTTATCAGTTTAAATACCGGCCTCAGCTTTGCCAATATGATTGACAGTTCAACCCAACAGCAAAGCGCTGTACTTAGTAACCTGTTCAGCATGATAGCCGTGTTGGTTTTTCTGTCGATTGATGGCGATAAAATTTATATCAGTGCGTTGGCAAAAAGCTTTGAGGTTATACCGGTGAATGAGGCTCAAATTCATCTGGCCGGGCCTTATATGCTTGAGATTGCCACTTACCTTTTTACGATCGGGGTTCAGATTGCCTCTCCGTTCATCATTGTGCTGTTTCTGTTGGATGTATCGCTGGCTATTTTTGCCCGGATCATGCCACAGGCCAACATGATGTTCATCGCTCTTCCCATCAAGTTTGGTGTAGGGATTGCCCTGCTGATGCTCGCCATCCCGTACCTGCCCACAGCCTTCGATTTGATGTTCCAGCATCTGTACGACTTCCTGGTAGAAGTGATGGGTGTCATTTCTCCGCTGGAATTTTAAGGTAAAGGTACATCATCCTCATCCCGGGAGCTTTGAATGAAAATCAGGGTAATCCCGAAATCAAGCCAATCAAGGTTCCTTAGTTTTTGAACCTTGATTTATTGGATTGTAGGATTAGCTTGATTAAATCTAAGCATGATATTCACCATTCACCATTCATCATTCTCGCGAAGCCATGAATGGCTTCGCTTGTTTACTGGAATAGATGTGGGCTGTAATAATTTTTTGCGGGGACTCTGTAATGAGGAGTTCTATAGATAAAAATTATGCCTGAAGGTCGATGTGCCCGCCGATGGTTTCATCTTTAGTCTTTGGTTTTTGGGGCTCTTTTGCGTGAGCTCGTACTTTTAATTCAGACAGACTTTTGGAGTTTAAAGCCACTTCGTCTTCTATAACAAAAGGAGGGCGGTCTTTATCTTTTCGGTCTTGCCGGCCTTTTTTCTGCTTTTCTTCGGCTTCCTGTTTGTGTTTCAGGAGCTCCGGCAGTTTTGTAAAGCGTGTTATTTTTGGTACGAGTGACATGTTATGGTAACGAAAAGGTTGTTCGTTAATTCTTTATCGGACAGAAATGACCAGATATTAAATTAGAATTGTTGAAAACCGTACCTGGTATCATTAAAAGTTGGTTGTAAGTACTGTTTAGTAAATATTCTGTGGTTAAGGTTAATCCTCCAGGCAGACAGGCACTACCAATATGATTAACAATCATGGTAATCCTGAAATCAAGCCAATTAAGGTTCGTAAATTATTATTGAACCTTGATTAATAGGATTAAAAGATTCTCTTGATGAAATCTAAGAGTTACATTTTAAAAGCGATGATTATTTGAAATGCTTGGCAATCAATCCATGCCAAAAGTTCACCGTCCCTGCACTCGGGACTCTTCTGAATGTCGGTTTAGAGAAAGGGTAAGAAAAGCAGAACCGGGTCCTTCTGAGCAAATAGTTGTAAAACCGGAGGAGGGATGGAGAGTGCGAGCGAGCTGTACCCGTTAATAGTTGGTAAGTAGTTCTTTATTGCTCAGATTTGAATAATAATCGCAATAATCCTGAAATCAAGCCAATCAAGGTTCCTTAGTTATGAATAATGATTTAAGGGATTGAAAGATTTCCTTGATGAAGCCAAGCACAATATTTTGGTAAGATCTTGTATCTGAAGTGCTAGGGAATATTAATGCAAAGGTTCATCCTACCTATATGGCAGGCAAGTGATAGAGCTCTGAATGGTGGGTGAGGAGCTAATTATTATAAACCAATCGCGTATCAGTTGTTAACGTACACCACTTGCTCTTGCCCGAGGTCGCCCTTGAGTTGAATGAGCAACTTACCCACGATTTGAGAAATACGGGCTTCGGTAAGTTCCAGTAGCAGAGCAATTTCACTCATGGTCATATCTTCGTAATAATAGAGCATCAGAATCAGCCGGTCTCGTTCCTTTAGCTGTCCGATTTTCTTCTGCAGAGCTTCGGTGCGCTCTTTCTTCTCCAAATTGGTATCCGGTGTCTCAGAATTTGGATCCTCATGGAATTCATAGAATGAACCGGAGTTTTCATCGTAAGCGGGGGTATCTAAAGAGAGCACATTTCGCTGCTGTACGTTGGAAAGGAGTTTGTAGTAATCATCCATATCCATTTCCAGCTCGTTGGCGATTTCCTCATCGGAAGGCTCGCGCCCCAGAACCTGGCTCATTCTCTGTATAACTTCCTGCACCTGACCGTAGTTTTTGCGCTGTTTTCTTGGCAGCTGATCAATACTTCGCAGGTAATCAACAATACTGCCGCGGATTCGGTAATAAGCGAAGGTGTTAAACTGAATATTTCGTTCGCAATCATAAGAATCCAAAGCCTGGAGCAGCCCGATGACGCCGGCACTCTCCAGATCTTCCCGGTGTGCCAATGGCTGATCGGGACGATTGATCTTGCCAATGATGCTGCGAATCAGCGGAGTGGATTTACTGATGATAGAATTTCGAATCCCATCTGCTGGGTTCGTGCAATAGATTTCAACCAGTTCTTGTAGTGACTTATTTCCCATGATTACCCCTCTCCGTTAGCATTAGAAGTACTCCCGCCGTTTGGCATAGACATACCATCTGAGTTTTGGTCTTCACGGAGCACATTCAGCAGAAAAATAGAGATATAAACCACGGCGAACAGGATCATGAATGTGAGCATGCTGCGGTATAGGGCAACTTCAATGTTCACCCCGGATATCATCAGAAGCATAAAAAGAATCAGTGAAATTACAGTAATTAATCGTATTAGCATGGTTTTCTCCTTCCGTTAATGTACAGTCTTTAAAAGTGTTTTTTCTTCATTCTTGGCATAAGCCAGCACGTTTTCTGCAATAAACTCGAATTCCCTGAGTATATCAGTCCCGGCATCCATGTTCAGCAGCGGCTCTTGTTTTTGAACCGATTCCCGAATTTGCTTGCTTGCCGGAATAAACCCGAAGTATTGTGTCTGCTTGTTTAGAAAATAATTGAGGATGGTGTTGAACCGCTGATAGGTACTTTGGGCTGTGTCTTCACTTTCAGCATAATTCACGATACTTGCGAATTTATACCCGGGGTCGATATTAAATACGTACTTGCATAAGCGGTACACATCGGAAATAGCGGTGGGTTCATCAACAAGAACTAAAACCCCAACCTGCGAAATATCCAGTGCCCATAGTGACATTTCACCAGCACCTGCAGGGGTATCAATGATGATAAAATCATGGCTTTGCTTCAGAAAGGCAGTCACCTGATCGAGGGCATCCATAAACAGATCGGGTTTAAACTTGTTCTCGCCCGGGTCATTTGCTCCGGTTACCAGTGTGATTCCGGAGGTATAGTATGGCAAGTCTTCAATTCCGCATTTTCCTTCCATCCAGCTACTTACCGTTGCACTCACGGGTTCGTTCAACAGGGTGGCGCAATTTGCCAGGCCCAGGTCAGCATCCAGTAAGGCAACTTTGTATCCGAGCTTGCTCAGCATAGTTGCTGTGTTAACGCTGGTCATACTTTTACCTACGCCGCCTTTTCCACTGATCACAGTGAAGACAAATGGTTGTTCTAATTCAATTGGCTTTTTCATAATTCTAATTTTCCTGTAATACCTTTTGAGCAAACCATTGTGGGTTAAACTCATTCAAGTTATTCAACTTGTTGCCGGTGCTGATGTACCGGGCGCTGCATCCCATTTTTTGAAGGAATGGAATAACCGGTCCCCACTGGGCCACTTCATCAAGATGAGTGATTGCCACATAATCGGGCTGAAGGGGATGGTGTGTAGCGGACGAATTCTGGAAGTAAAAACGGTTCAAAGCTGCATTCACCACATAATGCACCTCTAAAGGAGCAAGAGGAGAGAGCAGTTGTTTGATTTTCCAAAACTCCCGGAACGAGTTGTCCTGTTCGATGCTTAAAGACGGCGTGTCGATAAATACATGGTCAAATTCAGCTAAGTCTTCCACAATCTTTGAGACATCCAGTCCGCTCTGCACTTCGAAATAAGGAATTTCATGCTGGGCACAGAATGGTTCCAGAATAGTATAATAAGGAGCTGCATTTTCTGCCTGCGGATAGACTGATACTACAGCTAATTTCTTGTCGATCATGAAGTCAGGGTGTTGAGTCAGCTTCATAATTAGCTGTGTTTTTCCTGCTCCGGAAGGTCCGGCAAAGAGCATGAATTTCTGAGCTTCCTCTTCGGACGGCTTACCTAATGCTTTACGGATGATTTCCGCCAGTTTCGACATAAAAAGCTCGCCCTGATCATAAGGGTCGATGCCTTCTTTGATAATATCGCTGAACCAACCTGCAATCACGCTGGTGTTTATTCCAGTGTGAACCAGCTGCTGGAAAGCAGGGTGGGAGGCGTAGTCGAGGTTAGCCGAAATAAGGGCTGAGTCGAGCAAAGCTTCCAGTTTGTCAAATCGTTTGTGCAGGGCTTTTATCTCGCGCTCATTATGCAGCGTTGATACCACTTCCTGAACTTCAGGGGCTTTGTTGGCCTGTGGCTTCGATGGTGTGAAATGGGTGATGAAGCCGTTGCTTTTAGCTTTTCCTGAAGGGGTCTCTTTCTGTTCTTCTTTTGGGTCGCCAGACGGTGAAACCGGCTCTTCAACTTTATTTTCTTTTTTCTTTTCTGGCGTCGGTTTTACCGGGCGAATGAAGGAACGGCTGTACAACATATCGGAATTTTTTTCCGGCTCCGGCTCATTTGCTTCCTCTAAAGCTGCCGTTCCATTTTGATAGCCGTTCAGTTCGGCACCCATCTGCTGCTCGGCAAACTTACGCAGAGAGCCCAATGTATCTTTGCGGGATTGGCCATTGCTGTGCCCGTTTTTAGGTGGAACCGGTGCTTCCCCGGATCGCTCAAACATAACACCTTGCTTAGGCTCAGATTTAGGTTGTTTAGGTGCTGCAGGAGCTGTATGCCCATTCTGCCGGCCGTTGGTTTGGCCTTCTTTCTTGCCATCAGAAAAGATCGTGATGCTGGCTTTACCATCAGCCCCATCACCTTCAGAGGACTCAATAACCAGGAAATCATCCCCATACATCTGCTGGGCACTTTTCTTAGCCGCCTCTATTGTTTTCCCAAATATATTCTTCAATATCATGCCAGTACGTGTTCTTCAGGTTGTTGCGCTGGTTGTTCTGTGTTAGCCGCCGGTTGATTCATCTTTACAGGGTCTTCAATCTTCAGTCGGCCGAATGTTTTAAACTGTACGTCTTGACTAATGTCGTTGTACGACAGCACATTTATATCTGGCAAAATTGGTGCCAAAAACTCAAAAAGAGTAAAGCGAAGGACCGGCGAGGTAAGTAAAATCGGTTCAAATCCCTGGCGGATCATACTGTCAAAAGTAGCTGACGAATTCTTATACAATTTCTCAACCGTTTCAGGGGTTAGCCCAAGCGTGTTGCTGTTCAGCGTTCCCTGCTGGGCCTGAGCAATCAGGTGCGATTCAAGGTTAGAGTCCATCATTACCACCGTTACTTCGTTCTCGTTGTTAGCATACTGCCGGGTGATGGTCTCTGATAAAGCAGCACGGCAGTACTCGGTGAGTACATCGGTGTTGTTGGTTTGATGGCAGTAATCGGCCAGGGTCTCCAAAATGGTAACCAGGTCTTTTACCGGAACCCGTTCGCGAAGCAGTCGTTTTAATACTTTCTGAATTTCTCCCACCTTCATGCCATCGGGAATAAGCTCTTCCACTAAGGCAGAATGCTGCTCTTTGATGTTATCAATAAGCTTCTTCACCATTTGACGGTCAACCAGCTTATGGGCATTTTTCTTGAGCACTTCCATCAGATGAGTGGTAATCACTGCTCCGGATTCAATCACGGAAAGTCCATACTTCTCAGCCTGAGACTTATTCTTTCCGCTCACCCAAATGGCATCCATTCCGAAGGTCGGGTCTTTAGTTTCTATGCCCTGTATGTCCGGTTTAAAATCGGCCGGAAGCAAAGTAAGGTGATAACCGGGTAAGATTTCACCATCGCCCTGCATAATTCCTCTCATCTTTATGGTGTAGTGGTTAGCATCAAGCTGAACGTTATCCCGTATTCGAATAGAAGGGATGATGATACCCAGTTCGGATGCCAGCTGTTTTCGGAGGGAAGTCATTCGATCCAATAAATCACCCCCTTGGTTGGCTTCTACCATGGGAATGAGACTGTAGCCAATTTCGAGCTCCAGGGTATCCATCAGTAAGTAATTCTCAACCGGATCTTCGGCTTTCCCGGACAGCTCTTTTGTTTCAGCTGCTTCTTCTTCAAGCCTCTCATCTTCTTCTCGCTGAAAGTTTTTCAATCCCATAAACAGGAAGAAGCCGGCAATACTCCAGAAGGGGATAACGGGAAGTCCGGGCAGCATCCCCATAAAAAAGACAAACACTGCACCGATAATGACCGTTTTAGGATTCCCCAGCAGCTGGAATTTAAGTTCGTTACCCAGGTTACCTTCCGACGCAGCACGCGAAACCATGATACCTGCAGCCGTCGAGATCAAAAGCCCGGGAATTTGAGAAACCAGACCGTCACCGATCGTCATCAGCGTATATTTAGTCGCTGCAGCTCCAATTGGCATCCCAAGCTGCACGGTACCGATAATAAGACCGCCTATAATATTTATAAAGGTAATGAGAAGGCCGGCGATTACATCACCGCGGACGAACTTACTGGCACCATCCATGGCACCGTAAAAGTCGGCTTCACGGGAGATTTCCTCTCTTTTCTTTTTGGCTTCTTCGTCGGTGAGTAATCCTGCGGCAAGGTCAGCATCAATCGACATCTGTTTACCGGGCATGGCATCCAGGGTAAACCGGGCGGCAACTTCAGCAATACGGGTAGCACCTTTGGTAATTACCACAAAGTTGATAATCACCAAAACCGAGAAAATGATAATCCCGATTACAAAGTTGCCCTGTACAATAAATCCCCCAAACGATTCAATGATGGAACCGGCATAGCCTTCACTTAAAATGAGGCGGGTAGTACCCACGTTCAGCGAAAGCCGGAAGAGGGTGAGAATCAAAAGCATACCGGGGAAAACGGCAAACTGTAAAGGTTTCAAAGCATAGAAGGCCACCAGCATCACGATGAGGGAGAGGGAGATGTTCAACGCCAGGAAGAAATCCATCAACTGGGTGGGGAACGGTATAATCATAATCAGCAGGATCATGATGATACTGGAGGAAATTAAGACATCCGTCTGGAAAAATGTTCCTTTTAACTTTTCGGTTGTGATTCCGCCAAAGGCCATGTGAATTATACTTTGTGTTTGTTTTTCAGTTTATAAACGTACGCCAGGATCTCTGCTACGGCACGATACAGGTCTGCAGGAATGAATTCGTCTTCCTCAGCCGTCGCGTAAAGAGCACGGGCTACAGGTACATTCTCTACAATAGGTATGCCATACTGCTTGGCCAGCTCTTTTATTCTTAAAGCACGCAGCCGTTTTCCCTTCACCATTACTATAGGTGCATTACTTTTTTCGGGATCGTATTTCAGGGCAACGGCGTAGTGGGTCGGGTTGGTTACTACCACATCGGAAGCAAGAACTGCATGATCCATTCTTTTTTGCTGGCGGAGTTTCATTCCGAATTTTCTACGCTGACCTTTTACATGCGGATCACCCTCCATCTGCTTGTATTCGTCTTTTACTTCCTGCTTGGTCATACGCAGGTCTTTTTTATGCTGGAACTGTTGGTACACGGCATCAGCAATGGAAAGAACCAGCAGGGCCGACATAATCCGGGTTACAAATAATAGAATGAAGGAACCGGATTGGCTCATGCTATACTCCAATGGGGAGATGATGAATGAGACAAAGTGGTTGATGTCACTATTTACTGTGAAGTAGGCGACAACCAGGATGATCAGTAGTTTCAGCATTCCCTTTACCAGCTCTACCAGTCCTTTGGTCGAAAAAATATTCTTGAGTCCGCTAAGCGGATTCATTTTGCTGCCTTTAAATTTCAGAGCATCAAAAGAAAAGACCCCTCCGGTTTGCACTACATTTACAAGAATAGCCACCACAAGTAAGCCGATCATGGTTGGGGTAATCATTTCCATACCGGCCCATAATGCATCCTGCAGGTAGCGCGTAGCTTCCTCCTGATCGGCGAATCCTCTGCCCGCATTCGAAAAGAAAGACTCGAACAGCTTGGTAAGCCGGTCACCGATTATACCACTCATCGCTACAAACGATATAATCGCTGTAACCATAAGAGCTACCGAGGAGACCTCCTTACTGATGCTGACATTCCCTTCCTTCCTCGCATCATCGAGGCGTTTCTGGGAGGGTTCCTCCGTTTTTTCCTGATCTGATTTATTATCTGCCATGTCCCATTGGTATCAAAAACAGTACCACGGTCGCCGGCTTCAAATTCGGCTGATTTAAGGGGGATGATGGGAAAGAGACAGGACAAAAAATCCAGCTAACGGAAAACATTTCCCTAAAAGAGGAAGGCGGGGGTAGGGTGCAACTTTTCCCGGTTCAGGAAATTCTTTCTGTGGTATAAGCCTGACACCTGAAGCAGCATTAATAGCCGATTCAGTACTCTAATAAGTGATTTAATCCTTTTTAAAACATCTCTAAAGACTGTTTAAGAAGCCTGCTCAGTGCCGAAATCAAGCACCTTTTCAACCGACTGGCACAGATTTTGTAATTCAATCCGTGAGAATCGCAGGAAATGTTCTCCATGGTTCTCGGCGGATTTTTCAAATCCTTAAATGATGATCACAAACAGTTACCCATGATTGACAGATTATATACCCAAATGCAGGCGATGCAGGTTTTGAACCGGTCTCAGGAAATGACCGCGGATAACTTGTCGAATATTAATACGCCGGGCTTTAAAGGTACCAAAGTGTTTTACCGGATGTTTCAGGAGAACGTGAATGGGAAAACCATCTCAAAAAGTGTACCCATGCAACAGGTGAACCTGGAGCAGGGCGTTCTGGAGCCAACCGGTAATGAATTTGATATGGGTATCAACGGGGATGGATTCTTTGTAGTGGAAGAAAATGGTGAACAGTTTTTAACCCGCGACGGCCGGTTTCACCTTAATCCCGACGGATACCTGGTAAACAGTTCCGGTGCTAAAGTGATGGGAGATTCCGGCCCGGTTCAGCTTGCAGAATATATGCAGTCGAACGGAGAAACAGGTGGGAATGCCATGCTGGAAGTATCTAAAGATGGAACCATCCGGCTGAATAATAAAGCACAAGACCGCCTGCGCATTGTGAATGTGGAAGACCCGGCCATGCTTAACCGAAAAGGGAGTGCTTATTTCTCGGTGATAGATGAAGACATGCTTTCAGAAGATAGCACCGGGATGGTGATGCAGGGATATTATGAAAAAGGAAATGTACAGCCCCTGACGGAGATGGTGGATATGATGAGAAACATGCAGGCTTTTGAAAGCCAGCAGCGTGCATTGAAAACAACAGACGAAATGCTTTCTCAGGTAACCACCCGACTGGGCAGATTTTAATTATCAAACAACAGAATAAACAACAGCATTATGTTTAGAGCATTAAGTACAGCCGCACTTGGAATGAGTGCTCAACAGCGATCGGTAGATAACATAGCCAACAACCTGGCTAACGTTGGAACTACCGGTTTTAAAAGAAGCACCATTGCTTTTCAGGATCTATTTTATGAAAACATCGCTTCTTCCAAGCTGGGCAACGCCGGAAATCAAAACTCAAGTGGCCCTTCGCTGCAAATAGGCCACGGTTCCCGTGCCGTAGCCACTATTCGAAACTTTATGCAGGGCTCGGTAGCCGAAACAGGCAATGCCCTGGATTTGGCCGTCAGCGGTGCCGGTTTCTTCCAAGTAGAACTGCCTGATGGTAACATAGGCTATACCCGCGACGGGAATTTCAGTCGCGATGCCACCGGGATGCTCGTAAACAACTCCGGATTGCCACTGGCCAGCCAAATCGAAATCCCAACCGACGCGGTGGCTATTGAAGTCTCCCAAAACGGAACGGTAACTGCCCTGATGGCCGGTGATAATACCCAGGTTGAATTGGGCCAGATTGAACTGGCCAAGTTTTCCAATCCGGGCGGACTTGAAGCCCTTGGTGACAACCTGTTTGCAGAAACAGAATCCTCTGGCATGCCCTTTTTCGGTGAGCCGGGATCAGAAGGATTTGGGGTGGTTCGCCAGGGATACCTGGAACAGTCTAACGTAGATATTGTAACCGAAATGGTACGGCTGATTGAAGCGCAGCGGGCGTATGAGACCAATTCAAAAATGGTTCAAACCGCTGAAGACATGATGTCGGTAACTAACTCCATCAAACGATAAGACCCATAAGCAATCTATAGCATCGTGATACCGATACTCCTCATATTTTTTTCAAGCATCTCTGTGGTAGCGGGGCCGGCGTACCCCACTGCAACTGATGAAACCAGGCAGGTTATTATAGAGAAAGCTCAGGAATCAATAGAGTCAACATTTGACCCAGAGGAGTATCGGTTCACTCTTACTGCCCGGTGGATTCAAGGCAGTTTGCTAAAAGCCCAACCCGAACATGTGCGCTCTGTTAAGCTGCAAGGTACGGTTGAACAATACACCAATTTCGAAGTGCTGTACCTGGACGGGAATTCGATTGAACAAGTTCAGATACAGCTGAAAGTAGAAGCGGAACAAAAGCTTCCGGTTCCCAACCAAAGAATGATGAGCGGGCAAACCATTGAGCCGGGCGATTTAAGCTGGCGTTGGGTACCTGTACGGATGGGGCGGGATAAACCGGTTCGGAGTATGGAAGAGCTGGCAGGAAAGACATTGAGAAGAACCGTGAATCCGGGACAGCCGATTCACCATTCAGAGATAAGTACACCTTTTTTGGTAGAAGCGGGAGAGGATGTTGACCTGATATTCACGGAGTTTGGAATACAAATTATCCTGACTTGTGAGGCTCGCCAAAACGGGGCCATCGACGAAGAAATTCAAATTTATTGCAAAGAAACACGAAACAAATACCTGGGCACAGTTAAAGGTCCGGGAGAAGCATTATGGCAAAAAACACATTAGTAAATCGAATCGTACCTGTTGTTCTTTTTCTGGCGCTGCTATTCTCAGGAACGGGCTATGCACAGAGTTCCCTGTACCGGGATGTGAAAGCAAATCAGGTGGGAGATATTATTACGGTGATCCTAAAGGAAAGCACTTCCGGAAGTTCAACCTCCGATTCCAAACTTTCCACCAGTTCAGATGGATCAGCCAATGGGGCCATAAGCGGTAACTTTCTGCCATTTGAGCCAACTTTTGGCTCCGGCGTGAATGTGAACTACGGTTCTGATCAGAAAAACCTTTCCAGTCAGCGCCAGTTACTCGAAGGCTATATAAGTGTTCAGATTGTTGAAGTGACCGACCGGGGAGACCTGATTGTAGAGGGTAACCGGATGACTGAGGTAAACGGTGAGGTTCACAAAATGTCGATTACCGGAACCGTTCGGCAGAATGATGTGGACAGTCGAAACCAGGTGCTTTCGTATCGCATTGCCAATGCCAATATCAGCTATCAGAAAATGGGCGGCATCAAAAAGAAAAAGCAACACAAGGGCCTCCTCAAGAAAGTGGTGTTTGCTGGCGTCACACTTGGGATGGGTGCTGCCATGATACTGCGCGAACTACAACGATGAACAAGATTACAGAAGCAATCAACATGAAAAAAACTATACTCGCCCAAATTATTGTAGCTCTTGTGGTATTCGGTTTATCCGTTCCATTACAGGCGCAATCTAAGCTGGCTGATCTGGTAGAAATCCAAAATGCAGAACGCACGGAACTGATCGGCTATGGACTGGTTACCGGACTGGACCGCACGGGGGATCGTTCATCCAGCAGCAGGGGATCGGTATTTACCGTTCAGTCGATTGCCAACATGCTGGAGAACTTCGGGATTACCGTCGACGCAGATCGCCTCCGGACCCGAAACGTAGCCGCCGTAATGGTTACAGCCACCATCACCCCGTACCATGCTCCCGGAAGTGAAATTGATATCACTGTTTCCTCTTTGGGAGATGCGAGTAGTTTGCAGGGTGGCGTATTGCTTCAAACTCCGCTTTTTGATCCGGATAACGATGCCGTTTTTGCCAAGGCTCAGGGTCCACTGATTGTAGGGGGAATAACGGCTGAAATTCCCGGCGCCCGGCTCAGCCAAAACCAGACATTGACAGCAACCATCCCAAGCGGTGGGACCGTAGAGCGAAACGAAGAATTCAATTTAAGTACGGAAGAACCTTTGGGGCTGGTCCTGAGAGAACCAAACTATGCCAATGCCCGGAATATGGTTGAAATCATCAACGAAACGTTTGATGAAGAGCTGGCTTCCATGCACCATCCGGGTTTGGTAAAAGTGAATTGGCCGGAAGCCTTCAGAGATCGCGGCACCATGAACGTGTTTACCAGCATCATTCTGGAGCAGGAAATTCAGGTTCAGTCACCGGCTAAAGTAGTTATTAATGAGCGAACCGGAACCATTGTAGCCGGCGGTGAAGTGGTAATTGACGATGTAATGATTTCACACGGAAATATTCAGGTGCGAACCCAGGTAACACCGTATGTAAGTCAGCCTCCGGCATTCAGCGGGGGAGAGACACAGGTGTTTGATGTGCCGGAAGCGGGCATCAATGAGCAGGCGGCCCAAACCATTGTGCTGGAACCGGAGACAAATGTACAGCAGCTGGCCGGTTCCCTGAATGCGCTGGGGCTAAGCCCGAGAGATATCATCTCGATTTTTCAGGCACTGGACAGAGCCGGTGTATTACGTGGCAAACTCATTGTAATGTAGAGAAAAGCAAAAGGAAGAGACATGAAAGTAGACGACTCATTTTTAAACATAGCCCGAAATCAGGTTGATAAAAACAGAAGCCAGGACCTCCAAAAAGAGAAGGCGGCTACTGATTTCGAAGAGATTTTTGCAAAGCATTTGGTGAATGAGCTCACTAAAGATTCGTTTAAGATGTCCGATAAAGGCGGCATGATGGGACAATCGAATAATATGTACAGAAGCTTTATCACCGATGCTCTGGCGAGTGAACTCGCCGCTCAAAGAAAATTAGGAATGGCTGATTTGGTTTCCAGGTACTGGGATCATTCTTCCGCATCCACCAAAAAGTAATTCAATAATTAAGAAACAAAGCAATGTATAACATATCCGATACCACTTCATTAGAACAGATAGCAGAATCGGTTGACCTGCTTCATAATTGCTCCAAACAGATTATTAAGGTGATGGAGGAACAGATTGATGCTATCATCGCTTCAAATGCGGTAAGAATTGAAGAGCTTTCTGACGTGCATGGGAATCTGTCTAAACGCTTTAAAATTCATGAGCAGGAATTCATCAGCGAACTATCCACACTCTTAGCTACCTCGGGTAGTACAGCACCGGTGCGGTTGGTGAGCCTTAAAGAGGTGTTTCCGGAGTCTGTAACTGATATAGAAAACTGGCACAAAACGCTCACCGCTGATACCAAAGACCTGCAGCGTAAGCATAACCAGATTTTGCAACTGCTTGAGTTTGCAATGAGTCAGAATGCCCGCATGATGCAGTCTATGTACAGTGCTCATAATGCCAAAAACACCCATTACGCCCCAACCGGCGAGCAATCAGGAATTACAACAGGTGTAGCTTTTAACCAGGAGATCTGATTATGCGCTCTCTATTTGAAATTTCTAAAAGTGGATTACGAAGTGCCGAGCGTTCGCTTTCGGTTACCTCAAATAATATTGTAAATGCCGACACAAAGGGATATTCCCGACAGCGGATCGATAAGACCCCAAACGGCATGAAGATGACCGGTTATAACACCGGGCTTGGGGTAAATATCTCGAATGTAACCCGTCTCCGAAACGAGATGAACGATGTGATGCTGAACGAAAAGCGGCAAAACATGTCGTTCATGCAGAGCAAAGCCCGGGTTTTTGAACAGCTTGAGGCCAGTATGGCTTCCGATTCAGGCAGCGATCTGGACCTGAGTATCAGCAACTTGCTGGATACTTTTTCTGAGCTGTCCACCGACCCGCAGGATATCAGCGTTCGCAACAGCCTGATCAGTGATGCCCGGCAAATGACCACTAAATTTAAGGATGTGAGCCGGAATATAGATCGTACCAGCGACCTGATTCTGGAGTCATCAAACAGTACTATTAATGCAATTAACGGCTTGCTGGGAGAAATTCATTCTCTGAATCAGACCATTGCTCAGGCCGATGCTGCAGGAGCTCCCGATAATACAAGTCTGGATCTGAGGGTGCGAAAGCTGGAGGAGTTGTCTGAGCTTACCGACTACGAAATAAGCGCCAACGATTCCAATGCCGTTGAATTACGCATTGGTGGGGTGAAGGTGCTGGATGCAGAAAAAGCAGATCATCTGAAAGCTGAAATCAACGATGTGGATAAAACCTATCAGATTCGACTTGAAAGTGGGAAAACGGTGGAGCCTCAGGGCGGTCAGCTTGGTGCTGAGCTTGAGATGTATCAAACCGAAATACCCGCATTGAAAGACCGGCTGGATGAACTCGCATCAACAATAGTGACCGAATTTAATGCCATTCACTCCGGCGGTTATGGATTGAATGATAACGTAAGCCGAAACTTTTTCAACCCAACCAACACCACTGCTGATACCATCAGCCTGAACCAGGTTTTGGTGGATGATCCGACAAATATTGCGGCATCAGATACGGACGGTGAAGCTGGGAATGGTGAAACGGCTCTACAGATCGCAGAACTTCGCAGCCAACAACTGATTGGCGGAAGAAAGCTGATTGATTATTCCGTGGATTTGATTACATCGGCCGGGAATAGCCTGAGCAGCCTGAACTCTCAGATAGAAGCCCGGGATTCCGAAATTCAGATGCTGACGACCCAGCAGGAGAGGGAAGCGGGAGTGAATATTGATGAAGAGCTAAGCCTGATGATTCAATATCAAAATGCTTATCAGGGAGCGGCCAAAGTAATGTCGGCCGCACAGAATATGTACGACACACTCATCGGAATTTTGAGGTAAATCATGAGAATTACACAGAAAACTATTTTTGGAAACTTCATGCGCGATATCAATAAGAATCGCGGTGAAATGGCAAAGATTCAGTCTGACCTTTCCAGTGGGAAAACAGTCAGGGTGCCATCACAAGACCCTGTTTCTTTCCAGCGAAGCCGGATTCTGACCGAAGACATCCGCAAGGAAGAGCAATTTCAGAGCAATATCGAAAGTGGCCTTCGGCAAAGCCGGTTGGCCCAGGATGCTCTTGATGAAACCATCGACCGGCTGATTGAGATTAAGGAAAAGGTTGTGCAGGGAGCATCCAGCTCGTTGGGAGAAAGCAACCGGGCCAGTATGGCCGATTCCATTTCAGGCATCAGAGATAGCCTGATCAGTACCCTGAACCTGAGCTACGGCGACCGCTATTTATTTGCCGGCACCAACAGCGGTGAAAAGCCTTTTGAACTGGACGGTACGGCCGTGGGTGGAGTTTCAAACGGAAGTAACAACAAATCGCCTAAAGTACAGGCCGGAGATGGTGTCAATATCGACATCAGTGTAACCGGTTCGGAAATCAGAAATACACCGGCGGGTGATCTTTTTGAGGTGATTGGAAATATTGAACAGGCTTTGCGTGATAACGACGTAACTGCTTTGAATAACCTGCTGCCTGATGTGGATGAGTCCATTGAGCATGTGACGGATGTGACCTCAAGATTGGGGAATAATATCAACCGGATGGACTTCATGTTTGAACAATATGAAGCCACCCGAATTACGAAAGAAGCGGATATCAGTCGCTTGGTAGATACGGATTATGCAGAAGCATTCTCGGATTTACAGCGGATTGAAGTAGCGTATGAGTCGGCAATGGCGGTTCATACTACAATGTTCAAAAATACCCTGCTCGATTATCTCTAAGCCTGAACCTTGAAATTAGAATCGGAATCAATAGTCATGAAAGAAGAAACTAAATACAAAGAGTGGATTGATTTGGTCGTTTATCTGACCGACATCAAATACCTGAATTCAACCAAGATTGCTGAATGGGATTCTATTTTCAACAGCATCAGGATTGTTAGCCCGGCCGAACGTCCGGATCATTTGGATGAACACATCGGGTGGCGAACTTCTGAGAAAGAAGAACAGCGATCCGATATCTGGAATGAGATGCTGGCACAATCTGATAAAGAGTGGACCCTTTTTGTGGAAGATGATGAAGTCATTCAATTCAATGATTTTCCCAATGAGGCGGAGGTCCATGAAAAGAAATGGGCTCCGGCGCTGATTGTTCATACCCAGAATGAAAAGCTATATCAGCATTATCAAATTCGCCTGGTTCAGAAAGGAAAAACCCAGGTATTTGATGGTAAGAATCTTCCGGATTGTACCCGGTTCATCACCCAGAATGAAATTGGGTTGGCTTCCATGCCCATTATGATTGAAAGGAAAACAAATCCGGTTCAGGAAGTAAACCCTTCGGATGAATTAACGCTTCAATCCTACTCTCCACAGTTATACCTGGTTCAGGGAGATCAGTATTTCAAAGAGGGAAAATATGTGCATGCCGCTGCACAATACCGGCAGTTACTTAAGAAAAGCCGGTTGTTACCTTTTGATCGCTTAGGAGCAGTGAATGGATTGGCAAGTTGTTTGGCCGAACAGTATAAATGGCCGCAGGCATTGGCACTGACGGAGAAATCGTTGGATGCAGAGCCTCTGCAAAGTCTTCCTTACCTGATTCAGTTCAAAATCTTTCAGCTGCAAAAGAAATGGAAGCAAGCCTTTCAGTCGCTGAACAGCTATTACGAACGACTTGAGCTTTATTCACTCGCCAATTTTGATGTGAAAATCTCCGAAGAAGAGACCTTGATTAACCTGGCTGATCTTGCATTGAAATCCGGTTTAAGGGAAGAAGCCTCCAAACTTCTGAACGAACTGTTTGCTGTTAAAAACGGAGAGGTGGACCGCACGTTTCTGCGTCAGCTTTTAGTGCTGTCGATTGAACTTACGGACTTCGAAAAGTCGGAATTTTTCTTCAATAAAATGTTTGAAGATGAGGTAGGATCCGGGACCATGGACGATGAAATCAGGGAAGAGCTCAACGATTACATGACTATGTTTATGCAAAATGAGTGGCACGAGTTTGTGTACGAGTTGTATTGGGAACTCTACAATTCAAACCCGCAAATTGATGAATACCGGCGCAGACTGATTGTGGCATCCGTTAAGACCAACCGAGTAGAACAAGCCCAGAAGTTAGTAGCAAAAGTAGCCTGATTGCTTGCCTGTTACCCGGTTACATAAATCGGGTCATTCCTGAGCACAAGAATGCTGAAATAGGGCCGGGATAGTAACCGCGAAGGATCTTTGCCGCGAAATACTTGGTAAGTAATTCTTCATTACATCTGTTTGAATAAAAATCATGGTAACCCTGCAATCATGCCAATCAAGGTTCCTTAGTTTATGAACCTTGATTTATGGGATTGAAAGATTGCCTTGATTAGATCAGGCATCAAATTTTGATAGGGATCATTTCTTAAGCTGTCTGTAAAACATTTCATTGCCAAGGTTCATCCTTTTTTAGTTGGCAGGCGCTACGCTCTGAATGATGTTGGTTGGTTTAGGAGAAGAGAATAGATTCTGAGTCATCCTGAGCACAAGAATACTAAAGCAGGGCCGGGATAGTAACCGCGAAGGATCTTTGCCGCGAAATACTTGGTAAGTAGTTCTTCATTACCCCGTTTTGAAAAGCAACCATGGTAATCCTTTAATAATGACATTTACAGAATTCTATCTAAAATGTGCATAATTTTGATATCGCTTTTAGCTCTCAGTTAGAATCGTTAATATTATCACGTGAAAATTTCTGCAACATATCGCTTCATTGCATCTTTGCTAAGCCTGAGCATACTCATTGGTGTTTCACTTCCAACAGGCCTGCACGCCAAAGACTTGGAAGAATGTGATGCCATGGAAACCATGCATGCTGATCATAAAATGCCTATGACCATGATGGCGGGACACGATGACTGCCCCATGGAGCATCAGCACAAGAACGAGGAGGCAAATCCTGCCATATCAATGGTAGGAATGCACGATTACGGTTTTGCCTGTGCCTGCAGTATCGATGAAGCACCGGTTAAAACCGAAGCGCCAGTTTTCCAAAAAGTGAAAGCAAAGGTTTTGGCTGTTGTCCAGGTTATTGCGGAAGATCATACCACTAAAACTGAATCCGACAACCACGCTATTCTAATTTCGGATTCCTATTCACCACCACCCATCTTTTTAGCCAACGAGACTTTTTTGATTTAGGGATCGGTACATCTTTTCTACCCTAAAGTCATTCCTGTAACGTCAGGAACCTTGATTCTTGTACTATCTATCTATTGTAAAAAATAGGCTTCAAGGTCTCAGTTATCTATCGAGAGATGACCGCTTTTTTAATTGTACCGATTCATCAATAATAAACTCATGCTAAATAAAACCATCCGGTTTTTCCTGGAAAATAAGCTTGTTGCTGTACTATTCTTGTTAGTCTTAGTAGGCTGGGGACTTGCAGTAGCTCCCTTTAACTGGAATCTTGACTTTCTTCCTCGGGATCGTGTTCCTGTGGATGCTATTCCCAACCTTGGGGAGAACCAACAGATCGTTTACACTGATTGGGAAGGACAATCACCTCAAGATATAGAAGACCAGGTTACCTATCCTTTGACCACTCAGTTACTGACTGTGCCTGGCATCAAAACCGTTCGAAGTAATTCGATGACCGGTCTTTCCATCATTTATATCATTTTCGAAGAGGATGTGGATTATTATTGGAGTCGCTCCCGCATCCTTGAAAAACTAAACTCACTTCCGGCAGGCACTATTCCTCAAACTGCAAAGCCCGCCCTTGGTCCTGATGCTACCGGACTGGGACAGATATTTTGGTACACGCTGGAAGGCAGGGATCAAAGTGGAGAGCCCGCAGGTGGCTGGGACCCCCAGGAGTTACGGTCTATACAAGATTTTTATGTGAAATACGGGCTATCAGGAGCTCAAGGTGTGGCAGAAGTCGCCTCCATTGGAGGGTACGTAAAAGAGTATCAGATCGACATCGATCCAAACAAACTAAAAACATATGGGGTTACCCTGCCTGAAGTAATTGATGCGGTTCGGAAAACCAATGCTGAGACCGGTGCCCGAACTATTGAAATGAATAACGTGGAATACCTGGTTCGGGGAATTGGGTACATAGAAAACCTGGAAGATTTGGAATCTGCTGTGGTTAAAGTAGTGGATAATACGCCCATTCGAATTCAGGACGTAGCCTTCGTAAGTATGGGGCCGGCTCCACGAAGAGGTGTGCTGGATAAGGCTGGAGCAGAAGCCGTTGGTGGAGTAGTCGTAGCCCGGCAAGGTGCAAATCCCCAGCAGGTAATTGATAATATAAAAGCACAGATCAAGGAGATTTCTGCCGGCCTGCCTGTAAAAACCCTTGAAGACGGAACCGAATCTCAAGTCACTATTGTCCCATTTTATGATCGCTCTACGCTGATCTCTGAAACCTTGGGGACGCTCGAAGAAGCTCTCACGCTTCAAATACTGATTACCATTATCGTGATCGTTATAATGGTACTGAATCTGCGAACTTCGGTGCTAATTTCTGCAATGCTCCCCATTGCTGTACTCATGACCTTCATTGCTATGAAGTATTTTGGGGTGGATGCTAACATTGTGGCCCTTTCCGGGATCGCTATTGCCATTGGTACCATTGTGGATATGGGAGTCATTCTTTCTGAGAATATGCTCCGGCATTTGGAAGAAATGGAGGAAGATGAATCACTTCTGGAAGTTATATACAATGCTACTTTAGAAGTAGTCGGGGCTGTATTGACGGCCATAACTACCACCATTGTGAGTTTTCTCCCGGTCTTTACGATGATCGCTGCCGAAGGGAAACTATTCAAACCATTGGCTTACACTAAAACCTTCGCGCTGATTGCTTCCATTATCATTACAATCACACTGATTCCACCCTTTGCCCATTGGTTCTTTGGGTTAAAGATCAACAATCGGAAATTAAAACTGAGCTGGAACGGTTTGCTGGCGATCGGAGGATTCATTGCCATGTTGACTGTTTCAGGTTGGGGTGGTCTGTTGATCATGGGCTTCGGACTCATCAATGGTATGGGATTCTTTTTAGGCGAAGAATATCACAAACGAATTCCATTTCTCAACAACGCCCTTTCTGTAGTAGTAGTCACCTGGCTACTGACAGAATACTGGCTTCCTTTTGGCCCATCAGTCTCTTTTGTAGGTAATTTGTTTTTTATCGTTTTAGTGATCGCCCTTATTCTTGCCACCTTCTGGCTCATCATCAAATATTATCAACCCATTATTAGTTGGTGTCTGGATCATAAAAAGGTTTTTCTAACCCTCCCATCCTTTTTCGTGATTTTTGGGGTGGTAATTTGGCTGGGCTTTGCAACTACCTTTGGATTTGTAGCCAAAAGCTTTAATACGGTCGGGGTTGATATAAGCGAAACATCCGTTTGGACTTCAGCGTCCGAAGCTTTTCCAGGACTGGGTGAAGAATTTATGCCCGCACTGGATGAAGGAGCTTTCCTTTTGATGCCTACTACGATGCCTCACGCAGGTGTAGAAGAGGCAGAAGACGTGATGCGTAAAATTGACCTGTCTGTTAACTCCATACCAGAAGTTGAAATGGTTGTTGGAAAAATGGGCCGGGCTGAATCAGCCTTAGACCCGGCACCTATCTCCATGTTCGAAAATGTGATTCAATATAAATCGGAATACAAAACGGATGAAAATGGCCGACGGATGCGATTCGAGGTCAATGATTCAGGGGAGTTTGTAAGAGATAAAGATGGAGAACTGATCCCGGATAAAAACGGTGAGTATTATCGCCAGTGGCGCGATCATATTCACTCCCCGGATGATATCTGGGATGAAATTGTAGCCGCCGCACGCATACCCGGAACTACCTCGGCACCAAAACTTCAACCCATTGAAACACGATTGGTGATGCTGCAATCTGGCATGAGAGCCCCTATGGGTGTCAAAGTAAAGGGAAGTGATCTTCAAGAAATCGAAAATTTTGGTTTACAATTGGAAGATGTCCTGAAGAATGCTGAAGGGGTAAAAGCTTCATCCGTTTTTGCGGAACGTATTGTTGGTAAACCCTATCTGGAAGTTCACTGGAACCGGGAACAATTGGCTCGTTATGGGTTATCCGTTCAGGATGTGCAGCAATTTATGGCGATGGGTGTGGGTGGGATGGCAGTCTCAACCTCCGTTGAAGGGCGAGAGCGATACCCCATTCGTGTTCGTTTTGCCCGCGAGTTAAGAGATAACCCTGAGGCTTTAAATGAACTTTTGGTTCCCACCAAAACGGGTGTTCAAGTACCTCTTTCACAACTGGCTGAGATTAAATACCGCCAAGGACCACAAGCTATCAAAAGCGAAGATACGTTCCTGGTGGGTTATGTAATCTTCGATAAGTTAGATGGTTTTGCTGAAATTGAAGTGGTAGAAAATGCCAGACGTGCTATTGAAGAGAGTGTGAACTCCGGTATCATAGCGATTCCCGCAGGTATCAATTTCGAATTCGCGGGTAACTATGAGAATCAGGTACGAGCTGAGAAACGGCTAAGCGTTATCCTGCCTATTGCGCTGGTCATTATCTTCCTGATCATGTATTTCCAATTTCGGTCTGTGGCTACTACATCCATGATCTTCAGTAGCATTTTTGTGGCCTGGGCGGGGGGATTCCTGCTCGTCTGGCTCTACGGTCAGGGATGGTTTCTGAATTTTGATCTGTTTGGTCAAAATCTTCGGGATCTGTTTCAAATGGGAACCGTGAACTTAAGTGTGGCTGTGTGGGTGGGATTCATCGCCTTATTTGGAATAGCGGCTGACGGAGGTGTAGTGATGGCAACCTAT